>JBCDHN010000171.1:0-6670 GCA_038749915.1 Verrucomicrobiota bacterium
CCAGATGGTAGAGCTCGCTGCGACCATCCTCAAAGTAAGAGATCAACTTCCAGTCCCCCTGGATCATGATGGATGAAGGCTCGCCCCCCTGGTTTCCGTAGTGAGGATAATGCCAGAAGAGCGGTCGATCAGCGATCTGTTCTCCTTTGAGGACAGGGGCGAGACTCAACCCGTCCAGGTGTTGATCGGGCAGGGTCGGCAGGCCGGCGATTTCGAGAATCGTTGGATAAAAATCGGTTCCGTTGGCGGGAATCTCGGTTGTGCCACCATTGGTAACGCCCGGCCAGTAAATGTAGTAAGGCTGGCGAATTCCCCCCTCCCATTGTCGACCTTTGCCGCCCCTCATGGGGAGAGCACTCGTGGCGAAGCCGTCTCCGCTGGAAACCCCGCCATTGTCAGAAGTGAAAATCACCACGGTGTTGTCGGCGACTCCGTTTTTCTCCAAGGCGGATAGAACGACCCCAACCGCATCATCGAGAGCGGCCATCATCCCGGCATAGATTGGGTGATCCTGAACCTGACGAACTTCCTTGGTGCGATCGATCAGAAAACGCGGCTCCTCGCGCTTGGTCAGCCCCATTTTCTCGGCCTTGGCCTGAAACTTCTTCCAACGCGCCTCGCTGCAGTGAATCGGGCCATGAACCGAGTAAAAGGAAAGCATCGCGAAGAACGGGGCCTCGCCCTTGGCTTGATCGGCGATGAAGGCTGCCGTTTCCTTCCCCAAACGGATCGGCAGCTCGGTGCCGGGAGGGTCGTCGGTGAGTTTCGGATTCTTGTAGGGAGAATGATAGCCTCCTGGCGGAGTGCCGTAGTGATAGCCGCCTTGGTTGATATCGTATCCCTGCTCGGTGGGGGTAAATCCGTCTGCGCCCAGGTGCCATTTGCCGGCAAAGAACGTGTTGTATCCCTGGGCTTTGAGCGCTTCGGCAATCGTGGTTTCTTCCAGTGGCAATTCCGATTCGTAACTGGAAGGCAACAGCTTGGTATTCCGTTTCCACTGTTCCGGTTGATTGGATCCCCGGACTGAAATGTAGTCGGTGATGTGAAGGCGGGCCGGAGTTTTCCCGGTCTGGATCGCGGCCCGGGATGGACTGCAAACCTGGCATGCCGAATAGCCACGTTCGAAGCGGAGACTCTTCCGGGCGAGGCCGTCGATGTAGGGCGTTTCGTAAAAGGTGCTTCCCTCAATCCCCAAATCCTCCTTGCCGAGATCGTCGACGAGAATGAAGACAAAGTTGGGTTTGTCTGATTGAGCAAGAGCCGGGCCTGACGCTCCGATTGCGAGGATCAAGGGGAGGGCGAAACGATACATGATGAAAAGAAGGGAGTGGAGAGGGGTAAAAAAGGGGCTTTCGCAATGAAAGCCCCTCGAATGGATGGTTGGAAAGCCGATGGGGCTTAGGAAGTTGGCTTGGGCTTCGCTTTTGCGGCTCGAGCTTCCTTCGCTTTGGTCTTCTGCTCCTCAGTCAAAAGAGCGGCCACGGATTTGCCGAATTCGGCATTGATGGTTTTCATCTCTTGCTTCGCAGCTTGCTGTTCTTCGGTCAGGGTGGTTGCTGCGCTCGCTGCGGCCCTCAATTCTTTCCCGCTTTTGCCCGCAGTTTTGGCCGCTTCCATCGCTTCGCGCTGCGCTTGCTTCTGTTCATCGCTCAATGCTGCCTTTTCTTTGGCGGCGGCGAGTTTGGCTTCGGCGGCTGTGCCGAGTTCCTTGATTTGCGCCATCTGATCGTCCGTCAGCCCAACGGCGTCATAGCGTTTCATGATCCGGTCGGACAGTGAAACCGGTCCCTTTTTCTTTTTGGCCTCGTCCTGGGCTTGAAGGGTAGCGCCAAACGCAATCGCGAGGCTCGTGAATAAATAGAGGATTTTTTTCATGGGGGTTATTGATTTGAACCCCATGCATTCGCCCAGACGAACGAGCCCCGTCAAGACGAATTCTCTGACGCCGAATCAGTGATGCACCGTGAGCTTCTCGCCCTTGGGTTGATTGATCTCCTCAAGCAGGCGGTCGAACCAGTGCACATCAATGTCGAAGGGCTTGCCGCCTTTGATGCGCGGAAAGTCGATACAGCTCATGGCGTCGTTGTTGTCTTCATCGAGTCCTGCGACACCGCTTTTGCCTTCGAGCGCGTAGCCTGCAGCGGCAAACGCACTCTGCTTGATGAGGTCGAGATCCTTTTCAATCGGAGCTGCCGATCGTCCGAAGTATCCGCTTTTCTGAACGAGCACCTTTTCCGCGCCCAAACGCTCTTTCAACTGGTTGGCAAACCACTTGCCAGGGTTCAACTCGTCAATCCGGGCGTGACCGAAAGCGTCATATTTCACTTCTTCACCACTGGCTTCCTTTTCGCGGATGATCGCGTCGACGCCAGCGCCTTCACTGAGGAACAGGTGCACCTTGTCGGTGTCGTCCATGCGCTTTCCGAGACGTTCGCATTCTTCATCCAGATCGATTCCCATTTCCGGAAGCCAGACTGCGTCCACATCCCATCGATCCTTGCTAATCCGCAGTTCCGGAAGCCATTCGTAGTTTTCGAGTGAGCGATGATATTCGTTGGCCGTCGCTGCTGCCAGCCAACCGCAGTGGCGTCCCATCACCTCATGAATGATCAACTGACGGGTGCTGGTGGTGTTCTCGTTGGCGACGTTCTCGAAAAACATGGCACCCTCCTGAGCCGCGGTCCAGGCACCGAGTGTCTGGCGAATGGGAAAGACATCGTTATCAACCGTTTTCGGCAGACCAACCACGGTTAGGCCATAGCCGTTGCTCTGAAGATAGTGGGCGAGATCCGCAGCCGTGGTGTTGGTGTCGTCGCCACCAATGGTGTGAAGGATATCAATCTTGTCCTTCGTCAGCTGTTCTGCCGCCACGTGAAGCGGGTCCTGACCTTCCTTGACCAATCCGCGCTTCACGCAATCGTTCACATTGGTCAATTTGACCCGGCTGTTTCCAATCGCACTGCCGCCAAACTTGTAGAGCACGTGGTAGCGCTCCCAAACCGCAGGTGGAAAATCAAGGCTGCGTCCCAAAAGCAGGCCCTGATAGCCATTCAAATACCCGATCAATTCGGAGTCAGGCGCGAGTTCCTTGTATTTTTCAATCAAGGCTCCGATCGATGGAGAGAGGCAGGGGGCAATGCCTCCGGCGGTGAGAAAGGCAATTCGTTTAGGCATCGCGTGCTACTAGCCCCAGTTCGAGGCTTTCGCAAGCTTCGGATTGCTGCGCCTGAAGGGGAAAATGGGGGGTAAACCCAAAGATTTCGAGGGCATAAACCATGCAACTTTCGCTTGCGGCATCCTGAACCCGGTCGTTAGAACCTAGGTATGACGATCCCATCTCATGATTGGGAAGCGTGGGCTGGGGGAGCCCTCATTCTCGGTGCGTTTCTTGCCACTCTCATCTTCATTGTGAGAGGGCTTGGTTCAATGGCTGAAATGCGGCGAATGGTCGATTTGGCTGAGGCCGAAAACGATGCGTTGCGCCGGGAGAACAACAATCAATGTCGGCGGAACGAGAACTTGCGGAAGGAGCTGGTTGCCGCCGACGAACGAGCCGGTTCCCTGCAGCAAAAAGTCTGGGATCAGCAACGGGAGCGTGAATTGCCGAAAGAGCTGGTCGACAGCGTGGAACAGAGCCTGGTCGACATTCAGGACTTTGCCCGCAAACGGGAAGTCGCCAAACAGCGGGGTGTTTGGAATGTAGGGCGAGGCAAAGTGAAGGAGGTGCCGGAATCGCCTGCCAAGATCATTTCGGTCTCCAATCTCAAGGGTGGGGTCGGCAAGAGCACCATTTCAGCAAATGTGGCTGCGGTCCTGGCTGACATGGGCAAAAAAGTGTTGGTCGTGGATCTCGACTGGCAGCAGTCCCTCACCCGCCTTTGTCTCACCCGTGAGCAACGGGCGCGATTTTTTGAAAGCGGCTATGCCCCTGTTTGCACAGCGCTGAAAAACTACACCAAAACCGATAGCTGGACGGAAACGGACCTGATGCCGCTTCAGGTGGTGCGGGAGACCGGGACAACGTTTGATCTGGCACCAACTCATTTCCATCACATGGACCGGGAAGATGCCGCGCTTCTGACTTCGTTCGCCGAGCCCGCCAAGGACGACGCGCGTTTTCTCGTCCGAAACCTGATCCGCAAATGGTCGCAGGAATATGATCTGGTGATTCTCGATTGTCCGCCGCGGCTGACCGTCAGTTTCACAGGTGCCCTGGCCGCTTCCGATCTCGTGCTTGTTCCAATTATTCCTGATCAGGTGTCGATCGATGGAGCCGGGCTTCTTTTCTCCGATCCGCTCTTCCAGCTCCGCGAAGTGCTCTGGCCGGACCGCTTTCCCCATTTTGCCCTGATTGGCAACAAGGTTCGGGGAACGATGGTCAAGCAAGCCCGGGCCATGGCCGATTCGGCGCAATTGCAGCTTCGGCCGCAAATGCCCGAGCTGATCGTGCTCGATTCGCTGCTCATTGAGTATGTCGCCTACGGAAACGCGGCAATGAGCGACTCGTCCGAGGTGCGCGAGTTTGGAGTCGATCTCAACCCGCGAGCCATGACGCAGGCTACGGACCTTGCCAACGAGGTTCTCGCGGTTCTCGGCGCTGAGCTTCCCAGCCATCCCACGCACCAGCGCAGTTCCCCAGGCCCAGTTTTGGACAATGCAGGTGGAAGAGTTACAGAACCGGTTGAGAACCCAATTTGATCAGCTCGCGAGCGGACTTTCCGAAGCCGACGCTGCGGAACTCGAGCAATTCATCAATCGGTTGTCGGCGAAGGGGGACCAATCCGTTTCCGAACTCTCTCGCAAGATCTCGGGAAAGACGCGCGCAACTTCAGCCTCCCGCTCCTCTGGATCGGCAAAGGTCGAGTTGGCTCTGAAAGGCTTTCGTGAATTGGAAGCTGAGGTCTCGCACTGGGAAACGCCGGACTATGATCTCGTCCGCTCCAAAGTCTCCTCCATTGGTGAGTCGCTCACCAAATCCGAGCTTTGCGCCGTCTCCGAAGTCCTTCTCGGCAAGCGCAACACGAGCCTGACCAAATCAAAAATGATTTCGCAGCTTTGCTACAGTCCCATCCGGCAACTGGAATTGCGATTCATGAACGTCAAAGCCTGATCGCTCCTCGAGGTCAGAAATCACACTGGACGAACGGTCTTCCCCGACTAGGGTCTCGGCATCATCCTAACATGCACCTCATCCAAGGAAAAGAAGTCGCCGCAGCCGTCTACGAAGAAGTCTCAGAAAACCTGGCTGCCCTCAAATCGCAAAACAAACTCCCCGGGCTTGCTGTTGTCCTGGTTGGTAATGATCCTCCCTCGAAAGCTTATGTCGGAGCCAAGGACCGCAAGTGTCAGGAATTGGGATTGCACTCGGTGAAGCACGAATTGGAGGAGGAAACCTCCCAGGAAACCTTGTTGAACCTGATAGCGGAGTTGAATGCCGACCCGGCGATTCACGGCATTCTCGTTCAGATGCCGCTGCCTTCTCATCTGGATAGTGAAGCCGTTATCCAAGCCATCAGCCCGGCCAAAGACGTCGATGGCCTCCATCCTGCCAACATGGCGAAATTGGTGATGGATGATCCCACTGGATTTGTCCCCTGCACCCCGCTTGGTTGCCAACGCATGATGCAACACGCGGGAATTGAGGTTTCCGGCAAACGGGTCGTCATCGTGGGGCGAAGCTTGCTCGTTGGGAAGTCGCTCGCACTCTTGTTGATGGGAAAAGGGGAGGGCGCCAATGCCACCGTGACCGTGGCGCACTCGCGAACCGCTGATTTGGCCGGTGTCTGCCGGGAAGCTGATATCGTGGTCGCTGCGATCGGGCGCGCCAACTTCGTGACGGCCGACTTTGTCAGGGAAGGCGCCGTCGTCATCGATGTGGGAATTAATCGGGTCGAGGATCCGGAAGCGAAACGGGGCTATCGTCTGGTCGGCGACGTCGATTTTGCGAATGTCGCTGAAAAGACTTCAGCAATCACTCCCGTCCCAGGTGGGGTGGGTGTCATGACCATCGCCATGCTGATGCACAACACCGTTCGCGCCTGCCAAATGGCGAGCGCAACCGACTAGCACCCGCCGGCGATGATTCGGTTCTTAGCCGCGCCTGGAACCCCGGTTTTTTCTGCTGGGTTAGCTTTAGTTAGCTCAGGTGGTGCTGAAGAAATTCGAGAGATCCTTCGACGAGCTCAGAATGACACCAGTCGGGTGTCGTTTTCGAAATGGGTTAAACCGACGTCCACCGGTTGACACAATTTCACGTTTTTAAAGACGGCGATGTTGCGTAGAAAAGGGTCTCCGCACCCGCCGCGGAGCATCACGCAAACGAGCTCGAGCTCTCAATCGGATACGGAGATCCTTTTCTACAATTTAAAAAGTAGAAGGGTTAGATCCCCCTTGGTTCGCAGTAGAAGAACCCGTGAGGATTCGTGTTTTCACCTTCCTAATCTGTGTTCATCAGTCGATATCTGAGCCCATTCGTGTAGGAAATTGCACTAAACTCAGATGCTCACAAATTCCCTTCCACCAATAACCGAGGTGATCTGCGGTTGCCCGTTCGATGTGTATCCGGGACTGTGTTCACTTTCTTATTTCTTTTACAGAATTTCTAATGAGAACCTCATTATGTATGGCGATTATGTAGGATACAAGACGGCTCATAATTCTGATCACTATA
>JBCDHN010000172.1:0-6663 GCA_038749915.1 Verrucomicrobiota bacterium
ACCAGCAGAAGCTCTTCAAATCGGGGCAAGCCATGCGTTTCCAATCGACCCAGGACCGCTGCAATCTCCGGATACAGAACCAGGGTCGCGCCGTCATACCAAGTCACCGCCTCAGCATCGGTGCTCCAACGCCAGAACGTTCCCGGTTCAGGATGAACGAAGCTAGAGACCAATTCCTGAGGACTCATGAGGTGCCCCCAAACTGAGGGTTTTGAGCCGACAAACGAACGGCGGCTCGTGACACCGGAACGAAATTCGAGGCTTCGACTCGCTCCCAATCCTCTCCCCGGAAAACCCCCAGATCTCCGGGGGCCAAAAGCATCGCTTCAGCCACGACCACTGCCGGAATCGGCGGATCCCAGGTTTGCCCTAACGGGACGGCCACTCCATCTTTCTCAAAAAATCGGTTCCCAGGCAACGAAGGAATCGGGGTCCCCCAAATCAGCGCACTGCCATCATATCCCGCGGCAAACTTCAGCGTCTCAAAACGCAATTCGGGGGCGGAACCCACCCATTTCACGAGCGATGAGAGCGGAACCTGAAGCACGTTGGGTTCGAGATCGTCTTCCTCCGATTTCACCAGTTTCAAGCGAACGGATTGGCTGATCATTCCGGGGAGCACAGGTTTGGTAACCTTTGGTTGGGTGACCTCATGCAATGGTTGCCAGTTCAACTCGGGCAAACGAGCGACAGGAATTTCAGAATCCCCCAAGGCAAGTCCATCCGGAGGTCGAAGTCGAAAAACCTGGGCTGACAGTCGCACCAACTCGGAGGGGAGTTCATCCGTTTCAGCGGTTCCACGCAACCACAGAGTGTTGGTATCCAACGCCGCTTCCACCTGCGAAACCCCGCGCAAATGACTCACCGCCACCGCGTCGCCGGCTTCGACTTTCGCGATCCAGACGAAAGCTAGGTCTGTTGAATCTGAATCCACGCGTCGGCGACTTTCTCAGTCAGGAAATTGCGTTGTTCGTCGTTGGCAAGCCACTGCGTCCGGTTTTCCACCGCACTAAGCCGGTCTGCAATCGCGTTAGGAAGGTTCTCTCCACTGGTGAGAAACGGCTGAGCATCAGCGATTACCCGATCCAGCTCCCCCAACAGCTCATCCGGGTTGGGAAGATCGGGCGACTCAGCCCGGGGATGAACTTTGGTAGCATCGTCGGCAGGATTGGCGTCGAGAATCTCACGAACTGCAGAACGCAGCAGCTCACGTTGTTCCTCAATATCCCAAATGTGAGCGAGCACCCAGAGGTCACTGGGATGAGCTTGAGTGCGACCGCAAAGAATCGCGCTTGCAGCGATCAACCGCTGAACTTTGACCGCCCGCCGGTCAGAAATCTGGATTCCCATCGTCCTCAGCCGCACAACCAGATCAACATATTGGGTTTCCACGGTCGACAGATCGACCTGACCAATCAGGCTGCGAAGCTGATTGATCTCGTCGAGAGACAGAATTTGACCGGACGCAGTTCCACCATTCTGACGGCTCTCCAGATTCCATCCCGCCCTGAGGACATCGATCAACCCATCATCACCCACGTTGTCACTCCGCACCCGCAAAAGGAACCGATCGAACAAGGCACGCAGCGCGTCGTCCTCCGGCAGATGATTGGAGGCACCAACTGCCATCAGCACGGGAAGCTGCAGCGTTTCTCTGCCACGCCGAAGCACCCGCTCATTGAGGACGGAAAGAAGACTGTTGAGGATCGCGGAATTGGCGTTGAGCAGCTCGTCGAGAAAGACCAGAGAAGCTTCCGGCAACATCCCGTCGATATTTGTTTCCAAAACTCCATCCCGCAGCTTGCGAATATCGAAAGGGCCAAAGAGTTCGTTCGGCTCCGTAAAACGGGTCAGCAGGTATTCGAAGGTTTGCCCTTCCAGGCGTTTGCCCAATTCATGCACCAACGCGCTTTTCGCCGTGCCCGGAGGCCCGAGGATGAATAGGTTTTCGCCCGCAATCAGGCAGACGCTCATCAGGTCAACGACGTCATCCTTACCGACAAAGGCGCGTTTCAGGGGAACGAGAACGCCGCTTTGGAGCCGATCGATGAGGGGAGTAAAATCCGGAATCATGTGGGGAGAGGATACCGTAGTGGACGCAACCTAACTTGTCTACGTTCACCACACTTGCTCGCGCAGGAAATTTTATCCACTCATTGGCAGCAGCCAGGCGCCAATCATGACCACGGGCAACCCGGCAAACCCCATCAGTGACATCATGACCGACGCGGTTTTGAGGGTTTCCACGGTGGTCATTCCACTCATTCGGCTGATAATCCAGAAGCCGCTATCGTTCATCCACGGAATCGGTTTCGAGCCACAGCCAATCGCAAGAGCGAGGTAAACCGGATTGAAGGGAAGATCCTGGGCCAACCCGCTCACAATCGAGATTGCCGTCACCATGGCCACCGTCGCCGAGCCCTGCGCGATCCGAACCAACGTGGTAACGCCAAAGGCGATCGGCAAAATCAGCAACTTGGCATCGGGTGAAATATTCTGAAGCCACTCGATCAACCCGGAGTTTTCCTTGATAATGATGCCGAACGCTCCGCCGGCCGCCGTGATCAGGATAATCACTCCACCGCTGGAAAGAGCCGACTGAATCGCCGAAGGCAATTCCTCGCGCGACTTTTGACGGACGAGAAGATAGATCCCAGCCAGCGCGGCAATCGTCAAAGCCACGTTCTTGTTGCCAAGAATTTCGAGAATTTGCGCCCAAACCGGTACGATGAAATCCTCCGGCCGATTCTTGTCGAGACCGAACGCGAAATCCACCGCAGTAGCCCCGGCCAGCAAGGGAAGTGGCAAGAGAATGGGCAGCAGAGAAAGTAGAAGTGACGGGAGCTTGGCAGGATCCAACTCGGGCGTCTCGGCATTATCCATATCCGAAGCTCGCAAGGGAATGTCCCATTTGCGGTTGGCCCAATGCGCATAGCAGAGCCCGCAGGTCACGGTAAAGGCGCCGACAATGAGCCCGGCCACCACCATTTGCAGAAATGGCACCCCGAGAGACTCGGCAACGAGGAGAGGTCCCGGCGTCGGAGGAACCAGCGAATGGGCCATGGTTGCTCCAGCCACAATCGAAAGGACGAGAAGCAGATAGTTCTTCCCGGTGCGACGAGCCGCCGCCCTCCCCAGTGGCATCAAGAGATAGAAAACGGTGTCAAAAAAGACGGGAATACCGAGGACAAAACTGCTCGACGCAAAGGCTGGCGAAAGCCGCTTGTCACCAAAGAGATTTCGGATTCCCAACACAATTCGTTCAGCCGCTCCGCTGTCGAGCAGACACTTCCCAATGATCGCCGCCATCGCGATGACGATCCCAACCTTGCCACACATCGTCCCGAAGCCTTCGGCGATCGACTGACCAATCGTGGCCGGTTCGGTTACCGCAGCGACCGCAATCGATGCCAGAATCAGGGCCAGGAACGCATGTAGCCGAAAAACGCCAATCGCCAGAACAACAACGCCGATACCGATCAGCAGGATGAGCAGGGGGTGCATGGCGATTAGGATGAGGGTGAAACGGCAACCGTGGCAAACCCGAAATTGACGGGAAAGTTTGTCCAGTCCGTCAGATCATGTTCCAGTTCCATGATGATTCGTCTTTTTGCGATTTCGCTTTGCTTGCTCGCGACGGTTTCGGCGGCGTTCGCTGCAGACAAGCGCCCAAACCTGCTCTTGCTCCTGACCGATGACCAGCGGTGGGACACGTTGCGCTGCATGGGAAATGAAGCGATCCACACACCGAATCTCGATGCCTTGGCCGCGGAAGGAACCCGATTCGAGAACGCGTTCGTCGTCACTTCAATCTGTGCCGTCAGCCGCGGCAACATTCTGCTCGGGCAATACGCGAGCCGTAGCGGCGTTGACGATTTTTACACCCCTATCAACGACGAACAGTGGCAGGAAAGCTATCCGGGCCTGCTCCGAAGCGCTGGCTATCGGACCGGCTTCATCGGCAAGTGGGGTGTTGGAGCCACCAAGCCGGAACACATTGAAGACGTTCGTCCCCGCTTCGACAGTTGGGCCGGCTTTACCGATCAGGGAAACTTCTGGCACGAAGCGTCCTGCCAATACGTCACCTCGAACGGTCATTGTGATTGCCCAACGCCGGAAGGGATTAAACCCTACCAACCCCGCCTCGGGCACGAAGGCTTCAAAAAACCGGTCCACCTCACGACTCAAATCATCCCCGACAAGGCCGATACCTTCGTCGCAGCCCATTCCCGTGACCGCCCGTTCTGCCTCTCCATCAGCTTCAAGGCCTCGCACGCACCATTCCAAGACTGGGACGAGCAGTTTCGGGAAGACTATCGCGTCAATCTACCTCAACGCCCCACCACCAATCTCGAAGAAGCGATGAGGCAGCCAAAATTCCTCCGCGAAAGCCTGGAAGCGGACTTCGGGCTCGGCGTGTTGGAGAACCCGGGCCATCTGCGAAGTTGGATGCGCCACTACTACCGGCAGATCGCGGGAATCGATCAAGCCGTCGGCAAAATCAGAGCTTCCCTAAAGAAGCACGACCTCGATTCGAAGACCGTCATCATCTTCACGTCGGACAACGGCTACTTTCTGGGCGAACACGGTTTCTGGGGAAAATGGCTCATGTATGAAGAATCCATCCGAGTACCCTTCATCGTCTTTGATCCACGATTACCAGCCGAGAGTCGCGGACAAGTCCGAGAGCAAATGGCGCTAAGCATCGATATCGCCCCGACGCTTCTCGACGTTGCCGGGCTCGAGACTTCCTCACAAATGCAAGGCAAAAGTCTGCACCCCCTGCTCACGAATCCCGCGTTTCCCTGGCGGGACGATTGGTTCTACGAACATCACTTTTCCCTTCCCTCCCCCATGCGCATCGAGGCGTCGGAGGGCGTGCGAAACCAGCGGTGGAAATACATCCGCTACATCAACCAGGACCCCGTTTACGAGCAATTGTTCGACCTCGAAAACGATCCCTACGAAACGAAGGATCTGGCGCGCGATCCCAGCCAGGAAGAGCAACTCAACCTGCTGCGGAAGCGCTGGGAAACCTTGGCCAAAGAGGCCCGCCGCTGAAAAATTGCCGGTTGCGGAGCGCCTTCAGCCTTGGTAGGCAGCAAGATGAGATTCGCGCTGTGCAACGAGATGTTCGAGGATTGGCCGTTTGAGAAGGCATTCGGTTTTGCGAGGGACGTCGGCTACACCGGAATCGAGATTGCACCGTTCACCCTCGCTCCGGACGCCTACGAAATTACGCCGGAAAGGTGCGCGGAAACGAAGACCCTCATCGAAGATCTCGGCTTGGAGACCGTTGGTGTTCATTGGCTTCTCGCCAAAACCGAAGGCTACTATCTCACTTCTCCCGACCCGGCGATGCAGGAGAAAACCGGGAAGTACTTTGCCCAACTCGCCAAAGTCTGCCGCAATTTGGGAGGCGATATCATGGTGCTCGGTTCGCCTCATCAACGCAATCTGCTTCCCGGCATCAGTCATGATCAAGCCATGGACTATGCCGCAGCCACCCTCAAGATTGCCGACACCGCACTTCGAGATCACGGAGTGACGATTGCCCTCGAACCCCTCGGCCCCGGCGAAGGTGACTTTCTCAATACCGCGGCGCTTGGCGTCGAACTGATGGGCCTGGTCGATTCGCCGAACGTTCGGCTTCACCTCGACGTCAAGGCGATGTCGACCGAAGCGGATCCGGTTCCCGACATCATTCGCCGGAATGCGGAAACCATGGCCCACTTTCATGCCAATGATCCCAATCTGCTGGGCCCAGGAATGGGAGAAGTCGACTTCGATCCCATTTTTGCCGCCCTCACAGAAGTCGACTATGAGGGCTGGGTTTCGGTCGAAGTGTTCGATTATTCGCCCGGGGTGGAAACGATCTGTCGCGAAAGCATGGCCACGATGAAAGCCAGTCTTGCGAATGCTTCCTGAAATTCGGACCGCACTCACTTTCAACCAGCTCTGATTCCCGGATGATTTGGTTGAGAATGACTGGGTTGTTGCTTGGGTCTAATCCTCCGACTTATGAAAACCCTCTCTGTTCTCTTTGGGCTCGTTTTAGCAATCGCCTCGCCTTCTGTTGCCCAATGGCCTGAATTTCGTGGCCCGACACTCGACGGTCATGCCGCACCTGACGCCCAATTCCCGACCGAGTGGTCCGAAAGCAAAAACGTAACCTGGAAAACGCCACTCCACGGAAAAGGCTGGTCGACTCCGGTGGTTTGGGGCGATCAAATCTGGCTCACGACCGCCACCGATGACGGGAAAAAGCAATCTGCCATCTGCATCAACAAGCATTCCGGCAAGGTCCTGTTCGACGAAATCCTCTTTGAAAACGCCGAGCCCCGACCGCTCAGCAACAATCGCAACACCTACGCCTCGCCCTCCCCGGTCATCGAAGCCGGAAAAATCTACGGCACCTTCCCCGATATCCGCCTCGCCGAAAACGGCGGCGCCGACGACATCGGTAACGGCGGACGCATCCTCCCCACCACCTCCACCGACAAATTCTTCTCCGAAATGGCCACCTGGTTCGGTGTCACCTCCGGCGATATGGCCACCGTCCTCCCCAACCTCAGCAAATTCTCAACCGAACCCAGCCTCGGCTTCATCTCCTAACCCCACCCGCTCCTCTTCGCCAACTCGCGCGGTCCCCTCCCCTCGTCA
>JBCDHN010000173.1:0-6612 GCA_038749915.1 Verrucomicrobiota bacterium
CCCTGATATTGATTTTTCGTTAAGTTAGCGTTAGGTCAAAGCATGGCTCAAGATCTCAACATTACCGCTTACCTCAAGACCCACTGCGGTTGGAGCGAAGGCGTCCGTTCCATCTTCCGCAAGTATGACCTCAGCTATGAGGAGAAGGACATCATCCAAAACCCGGCATTTCGATGGGAAATGGAGCAAAAAAGTGGCCAGCCACTCTCTCCCTGTGTCGAAGTGAACGGCAAGATGCTGGCTGATGTCAGTGGTGAAGAAGTCGAAGCCTGGCTGATCGAAAACGACATGCTGGCGAAGAGCGAGGACGCTCCCGATGCTCCCATTGACTCTGCTTGCACTGACGAGCAACACGCTGCCATGGAAGCCGCTGCAACTTCCGGCAAAATCCGCTTCGTGGAATAATTCTTTCCCAAATCAGCCTTCGGGCAGATTCCAGCCGTTATGGCCAGAAAACAGGCTTTAGGTAGGGGGCTCGATGCCCTGATCAAAGCTCCCGATTCGAGTTCGCGAATGGGAGTTCCTACTCACGACGGCGACTCAGGCGAGCGCGTTCAGTTCATCGACGTCGATGAAATCATCGCCAGCCCGCTTCAACCGCGGAAACGCTTTGCCGAATCCGCCATTCAGGAGCTTTCTGAATCCATCCGCGAGCACGGCGTGATCCAGCCGCTGATTCTTCGTCGTGTTGATGACGACTATGAACTGATCGCGGGTGAGCGGCGCTTCCGGGCCTGTCAGCTTCTCGAGCTTGACCAAGTGCCAGCAATCGTCCGGGATGCCAGCGACGCCGACGTTCTCGAAATGGCGCTGATTGAGAATCTCCAACGGGAGGATCTCAACCCGATCGAGGAAGCTGAAGCTTATCGCAAGCTGGCGAGGGAATTTGGAATGCGGCAGGAAGACATCGCAAAGCGGGTCGGCAAGAGCCGGGCGGCCGTCGCCAACGCCATCCGATTGCTCGAACTCGCCCCCGATGTTCAAGTCCTCGTTTCTCAAGGCACGATTTCCAACGGGCACGCCAAGGCCATTCTCGGTCTCAAAGAGCACGAAGAGCAGCAGTTGCTTGCTGAGTTCGTGGTCCAAAAGCACCTCACAGTCCGCGACACCGAGAAATTAGTGACGGAAAAAGCGAATGGAGCCAAGACCGGCAAAACCACCAAAGCCGGAGCCGCGACTCCTCACAAAGCCGGGAGTTCGGTCGTTCCAAACTTTGTTCGGAACATTCAGGATCGACTCCGCGGAAGGCTGGCGACCAGGGTTGCAATCAGCCACAATTCCAAAAAAGGCGGCAAAATCGAAATCGACTACTACGACAACGAAGATTTGGGTCGAATCCTCGAGTTGCTCGGGATCGAGCAGGACTAATGTTACCACGCTGGATAGTCTGCGTCCTGATAGTGTTACTGCTGGGAAGTTGCAACTCAGACGACCCAAACTACAAACCCGATCCTTCTGATCCCCTTCACGCCAAGGTTTCCGGCGCCAGAGCCTATGCTCATGTTGAAGCAATGGTTGCGATGGGGCCAAGACCGTCCGGCAGCCAGGCGATTGAAAGAAACCGTGTCTTCCTAGAGGCTGAGCTAAACTCGGTAGGCTGGGAAACCCAGCGCCAGGATTTCGAAGCAGAAACTCCGATTGGCCCGATAAAGTTCAGCAACATTCGAGCCCGGTTTATCGGATCAAAAGACCCAGCCAAGCTCTGGAATCGCCGGGCCTACATCCTGGTCGGTTCCCACTATGATACAAAGCGCTACACCAATATTCGCTTTGTCGGGGCCAATGATGCCGGCTCAAGCACAGGCTTGTTGCTGGAAATGGCACGAGCCGCCGCATCCCGCCCCGAATTTGCGGAGCATCTCGAACTGATTTTTTTCGATGGTGAAGAAGCGTTCGAGAATTTCGACGAGAAAGATGGTCTCTACGGAAGCCGGCACTACGCTCGCAAATTGGTTCGGCGATTGGATGACCAATTGCGCCCTCAGTATGTCGTGATTCTCGACATGGTAGGCGAAAAAAAGCTCTCGATCACACTGCCTGCCGATACCCCCAAGTTTCTTGCAGACACCTTACGCGAGGCTGCGGATGAATTGGGAACCCGAAGGTACTTTGGGGTTTGGCCAACCAGCATTACCGATGATCACATTCCCTTCCGCGACGAAGGAATTGCCGCGATTGACATTATCGATTTCGACTTCAAGGCATGGCACACCGCAAAAGATACCATGGATCAGGTAAGCGCAGAGAGCCTGGAGATAGTCGGGCAGACTTCCATGCTTTTTCTTGAGAAGCTCCTCACCAAGCCTCCCGAGAATTAGCGACTTCCGGTTGCAATCGGCAGGGACCAAGCGGAGAGACTTGGCATGGGAAAACTCACTGATAAAGTTGCTGTTGTCACCGGTGGTGGACGCGGCATTGGGAAAGCCATTGCCCACCGCTTCGCAGCGGAAGGAGCGAAAGTTGCCGTGGTCAGTCGTAGCGAAGCTTCCTGCCAAGGAGCGGCTGCTGAGATCAACCAAGCGTTTCCGGAGTCAGCCAAAGCCTTCGCCATTGATGTCGCGGACACCGAAGCGACGCTCGCAGCGGGTAAGTCAATCCTTGAGGCTTTTGGAAAGGTTGATATCCTCGTTAACAACGCGGGAGTGACCCGGGATCAACTGGCCCTGAGAATGAGCGAAGAAGACTGGGATGTTGTTCTCGATACCAATCTCAAAGGCGCTTTCAACTGCGTCAAGGCGTTCCAACGCTCCCTGCTCAAAGCAGGCGGCGCACGAATCGTCAACATCAGCTCGGTCGTCGGATTGATGGGAAATCCTGGACAAGCCAACTATGCAGCAAGTAAAGCCGGGCTCCTCGGCTTTACCAAGTCGCTGGCTAAAGAGTTTGCGGCCCGAAAGGTCACCGTCAATGCCGTTGCTCCCGGATTCATCGCCACGGACATGACCGCTGAGCTAACCGAAGATCAAAAAGAGACCATCATCAAAAACGTTCCCCTTGGCCTTTTGGGAAGCGCGGACGACATCGCCAATGCGACGCTATTTCTCGCCAGCCCGGAAGCCAGCTATATAACGGGTCAGGTATTAACAGTTGATGGCGGAATGGTAATGTAGCCGTCGGTCAACGCGGTTTCATTTCCGCCGCAAGCTTATCACGGAGGTTACGCATTTGCCCCATTTTCTCCGGATTGCTGTCACCGAGATTCTTGGTCTCGTTCGGATCCTGACTCAGATCGAACAGAAATTCCCCCTCACTGGGCGTCTCAACGTATTTCCAAGCTCCTGAACGAACTGCAGACCACGGTTTTCGATCCAGTTCTTCGTGAACTCCAAGTTCCCAAAAGAACGTCCGGTCATTCCAGTTCTCATCGCTCCACAAAACCGGAGACAGATCTTTTCCATCGACCGAATCCTCTTGCAAGGGAGCTCCCGCCAGCTCACAAAACGTCGGGAAAAGATCAATCGACCACACCAGTGATTCGTTGGTCATGCCAGCTGGAATTTTTCCGGGCCAGCGCATGACGCAGGGAACTTTGATTCCGCCGTCAAAAAGCGTCGCCTTGTCGCCACGCAGCGGAAGATTGCTACCGCCGTAGACAGGTGTCCCCCCATGATCAGTCAGGAAAATCACCAAGGTATTATTGTCCAAGTTATTGGCTTTCAGTGCATCCAATATAGCTCCGACACCGTCGTCCAACGAAGTCGCCATTGCTGCGAACTCACGACGAATCTTATCCTCAATGAAGTCGACACGTTTCAAATCGGCCGCTTTGGCCTGCATAATATTTACCGGCAACTGATCCTTGGGGCTCCACCCCTTCCCAAAATGTGGAGCATTGTAAGCCAGATAAAGAAAGAACGGATCTTCAGCCTCCCGATGCTCTCGCAGATAATCGATAGCTTCTTCCGTAATCAGATCAGTCGCATAGCCATTCTCCCCAACGTGCTCTTCCTGATGATACCAATCAGGTATAACACCATAGGTCATGGTGAAGAAGTCGATACAGCCCCCGGTGTGGCCGATAAAACGATCAAAGCCATGGCGCGTTGGCAACAGACTTTTATCGCCATGTCCCAAGTGCCACTTTCCAATCAAAGCTGTCGAGTAGCCAACATCCCGAAGTCGCTCGGCAATAGTGGTTTCTCCCGGCTGAATTCCAGTCTGCTTATGTTCGTCAGCCATAAACATCAGGGCACTCAGCAGCTTGTGCTTGGAGCGGCTTGGGTTCTGTCCCGTCAAGAGTCCAAACCGCGAGGGTGTACAAATTGCGGAGGCAGAGTACCAGTTGGTGAATCTTACGCCCTCCTCAGCAATTCGATCGATATTGGGAGTTGGGATCTCACTTCCGTAACATCCAATATCGTTCACTCCCTGATCATCTGAAAAGATGAGAATGATGTTAGGCCGTTCAGCGGAGACAGCGGTCGTAACCAGCAATGCCAGTATCAGGATGAGAAGGGGTTTCATGCCTGATCGTGCCCTCATATTGAGGTGTGGGCAAGGAGATCAACTTCCCACTTCCAAACCCGGCACTTTCTCAATCACGAAATTGGTCACGAGATACCACAGATAGAGATTGAGAGTGATCGCACAACCGACAAAAACCAGGATGGCCACTACCGCGGGAATAACTCTCCACCAACTTGCTTCCCGTCCTTCCGCCAGAGCCTGGCGAAGGTTTTCATTAATGATGTCCCGGTTCCGCGAATTGCTCCGAAACATGACCGAAAAGAGGTCTCCAATAATGGGGATCGTTCCTACCCCTGCGTTCAGAAGAATATTACCCACGATCTTCCAAATCGCCTTGATTGGCAATCCTCGCTTCACAGCCTCAATGAAAGCAAACACGCCAGCCGTTGAAGCCGCCAAGTCTCCGCCGGCGGGCAGCAGTCCCAGAATGGGATCAATCCCGATCTTAACATTGGTTCCCGGAATCGAAATCGCTTCATCCATAATCCAAGCGATGAAACGTGAAGTCTTTGACGCCTCGACTTTCTTGCTATCCGATTTTTCCAAATCGGGAACCGTCAGTTCCGAGATGCTTTGCTCGGGAAGGGGCTCAGGATTGACCTCCCCCTGCGCGTTGGTCGTCGACATTGGGTCGGTCGCTCGGGTTGTCTGCCCTAGGCCGAGGATTTGATCTCCATCAGCATCTGAGCATTGTTGGGAAACTTCTCCATCAAGCTAAGCAATCTTTCAATCGCTTCGGTCGGTTTGTGCCCGGCAAGCCCTCTGCGTATTACGTAGGATTTTTCAAGCTGATGCTTTGGAACCAACAATTCTTCACGCCGGGTTCCTGAAGCGTGAATATTCACAGCCGGCCATATATATTGCTCGGCAATGCGCCGGTCCAAGACGAGTTCCATATTTCCAGTTCCCTTGAACTCCTGGAAAATCGCCTCATCCATGGCGCTATTGGTTTGAACCAAAGCTGTCCCAATAATGGTTAATGACCCAGCTTCCCGAGTATTTCGCGCTGCGGCGAAGAGTCGCCGGGGAATCTCCAAGGCACCAATTGCAAGACCACCTCTGGAGATGCCTTTTCCTTTTCCTCCCTTGGTCGCATTGTTAAAGGAGCGTGCCAACCGTGTGATGGAATCAAGTAAGAGGAACACGTGCTCCCCTGCTTCCACGAGCCGCTTGGCTCGCTCAATCGCCAACTCAGCTATCCGAGTGTGGCTTTTGACGTCCTGGTCGTTGCTACTCGCCATTACTTCCGCAAAGGGAAGCGATCGTTTAAGTTCCGTCACTTCCTCCGGTCGCTCGTCAATCAGGAGAACGAAGATCTTTACATAGTCGTGGTTGTGATGAACCGACTCTGCCATTTTCTGGATCAGAGTCGTTTTCCCGGTTCTGGGCGGAGCAACAATCAGTCCTCGTTGCCCGAATCCTACCGGCGTCACCAAGTCCACGACGCGCGTCGTCAGATTCTCTTTGCCGGTCTCGAGGATGATTCGTTTGTTGGGATTAATGGCGGTGAGTTCTTCGAAATAGGGAAGATCAAGGCACTCTTCCGGCTTCTTCCCACAAATCTCAATCAGCTCGCTCAGCTGAGGCCCCCGGTTCCCGGTCCGCGACATGCATTTGACCCACATGCCGTCTCTAAGTCCATAACTTCTAACCAACTCCGGAGTCACAAAAATATCATCTGGAGCTTGCTGAAATCCAGTGCTGGCCTGCCTTAGAAAACCAAACCCTTTTGCTGAGATCTCCAACAATCCTTCACCCTCCACAGGAGGTCCGGTCGGAACATCCTTCTTCCGCTCCCTCTTTTTCCGCTTTCGTCTTTCCCGACGATGAGCGTTTTCCGATTTCTGTTGCTGTGGATTCTGAGAGTCAGAGCGATTTCGCTCGCCTCTATCTCCACCTTCAGATGATTGTTTTCCTCTTCGACCTTTGGAGCCTCTTCGGGGACGACGAGAGGAATTCGAATTGCCTCCTTCTTCTTGGCTTGCTTCCATGTTTTCTTGATTCACTTCAGAAGCACCTTGCGGCGCTGAGGCTTGGTTTTCAGTTTCAGCCTTCGGTTTTTCACCAGGCTCGTCATATGCCAGAGGAAGTTCGGCGGTTGTGGTATCCTTCATGGATAGTGGATTCTAAATAGGTGCTTTCGAC
>JBCDHN010000174.1:0-6609 GCA_038749915.1 Verrucomicrobiota bacterium
CACAATGGCGCGATGGTCGCGGCGGGCTTTTACCGTGGAGCTATCTTCAGCGTCCTTGGCGTGCAGCGGCTTGACGCCGCTTTCTTTCGTGAAAACGCGTCCGATGGGCAACCACACGTTCCTGAACTTATGGGCGCTCAACGACCAGCCAAAACGCCATCAAGCCAACGCACTCCAAAGCCGCTGCCCGGTGGTGTTTAACTGCCCGCAACTCTTCCCAGTCAGCGAACGCATTCCTTCTCGGCAAACTTTTGAAACAATCCCCGAAAGACAACGGCAACGCCGTTGAGGATATCAAGCCTGGGGTTGGCTGGAAGCGGAGCGAAGACCTACCTCAGGACACTCAGCCCCCCTGCGGATGATCGCTGAAGGTGATCTGTAGTCTTTCGCAAGGCTTTCAGCCTTGAATCAATCATCGGGTGATGTCCCAAGGTAGCCTGACGGCAACCTTGGGCTTAGATTCGGAACCGCGTCGCGGTTCTTTGTGTCCGATGACTGAGGGCGCGTTTTCCGGCTGACACGCGTTCCTTGGTTATTGAGGCTTGGGTTTGCTGACCTGGATCCACTCTTCGCCCAGCTTCTCGTAGGTGCCGGGGCCTTGTTTGGAGAACCGGGAGCTGGAGCGTTTGGTGATGAGTTTGATGGGGGTGCCGTGTTCGTAGAACCAATGCATGTCCGGCGTTTCGCCGCCGTGATACCCCCAAGACTGTTCGATGATGAATCCGTTGGTGTTGAAGAGCTCGCGGGCATCGAGCTGACCTTCCGGGGTGTGGTATTCCCGTTTCACCAGTTGGTCGCTTTGGTAGAAGCAGCGGCGGATCGCTTTACCGTCCTTGTTGAGATCGAAGTGGGAGACCATCTGTCCATCCTCAAATGCGGCAGTGACGATGAGGCCGTCGATTCGGTGGAGGGTTTGGCGAGTGGCGGACGTTGCGCTGAGGGCGGCGGTTTCGTTGGCGGCTTTTTGGCCCTCGACGATCCAACGATGCGTTGTCCAGGAAAAGTCGTCCGGCGTTGCTTCGAGAATTTGGATTTCGCCGGGAGCGGAGAGTTTTACCGAACCGCTTGGCTGGCTTTTCAAACCGAACCACTCAATGGCGGAGGCTGTGTAGGTTCCCGGTGACGTTGCCGGGAAGGTCGCGCCCGGCAGGATGGGTTCCTGATTCAGTTTTTCGCCGTCTCGGAAGAAGAAGTAGCCGTGCGTCTCGCGGTGGTTCTCACCCGGAATCAGTTCGAATCCGGCTGAGGTCTCCCGCAGCCAGGGCGCATCGGGTTGACGGGCGATGGCGAGATAGTTTTGAAGCCGCCGTTGGTTCTTGAGCGGCTCACCTTTTTTGGGGAGGAGACGCGGTTCCCACGGGGTGATCCAATCGCCCGTTCGCAGTTTTCTCCCGTGGCTTCCGAGTGCTCCTAGCGTCACGCCCTCGAACGAGGTCGGGGTCTTCGATTGATACTCGGCCACGGCGCAGCCGTTCAGTCCTTCGGCGCTGCGGGCAATGAAGCCGCTTTCGGGAAAGCCTTCGGTCGAGGTGACTTCGACCGTGGTTCCGCGTGGATCGCTCACGACGAAGGCACTCGGAATGGTGGTCAAATCGACGGTCGAGCCGAAGAGGAATTTGGTTCCGTCAGGGCTTCCTTTTGGCTGAGCATCGTTGGAATTGGGTTTGCGATCGGCAAGGGAGGCCTGGGCGGAGAAGGGCCAGAATTCGAAGAGCATGTCCCCGGAGCGAAGGTCCACCCCGCGGATTGCCCCCCGCCCACCGTTTCCGCCGCCGACAGTCCACCGACCGCTGGCGCCGAGCGACCCAAAATCGCCCGCATGCACGGCACTGAGGAGGTGAACATTCGACGGATAGGGTTCGTTCCATTTCCGCCCCCGAATCGGTCCGTCTCCGAGGATGAAATATTCGCCATTGCCAAGCCAGCTGGAATGGTGCCGCATCATCCCCGGGTTCATCCAATGCTGCTCACTTCCATCGAGGTTCGTCCACATACCACCGACGCCAAGCGGATTCTTGCCATCGGCCCGCTTTACATTCACGGCTGGGTAAAACGGATTGGCCTCGACCTTGCTGCCTTTCGGCATCTTGCAGAGTTCTTTGACGCCGCCTGCCTTGAGCGGATACCGGAGCACGCCGTCGGGAGTGTCCCACAGATAGACGTACTCGTCGTTGCAATCAACGTTCCCGAATCGTCCTTCGACGGATTGATTGATCACGGTGAAGGTTGGCTCTTTCTCGAGTTTCATCATCTGAAGGACGCCGCCCCGGGCAAAGACGATCGTGTTTTCCCGGGTTCGCCAGGTCATCCCCTCGGCCTTCGGTAGCTTGACGACTTCCAGCCGGTGAAAGTCGATCACCCGCTTGTATTTGTTGGAGTCCGAATGGCGGATGTAGCGACCGTCATGGCTCCAGCAGTCGTAGGTGAAGTAGCCGGTCCCGTTGCTTTGCCCGAGATTGCCGGGGATGTGCCAGACTTCAAGCTCGGGCAACTGCTTCATGGGCGCCTTCGTCCCGAACTCAAATGGTTCGACCACGAACTCCGGATCGTCTTGCGCGAAAGCGGCTCCGATCAGAACGAAAAACCATGGGATGCTCTTCATTGATTGATACGGGATTCAGCCGGGGGTCGAGGTTGGGTTGTTGCGGGAGGAAAGGTCGGAAGCTTTGACCGCAAGGATCGTCTGGATATTAGCATCGGTTCGCTCGACGCTTTGCGCTTTGCTCGGTCGCCGCAACAAGGCCAGGACCTGGGCACTGAGGCTGTGAAACAAATCGTAGTCGTCGCGCCGGAAGTCTTCATTGAGTCGATGCCCGCGCTTCATTCCCTCTCGCAGTTGCTGAATGAGCTGACGCAGCTGGCCCAATTGGTTCAGGTCGTGAGCGGAGAGATCCCGATTGCTGGCCAGATTGAGAAGCAGCGCTTCGCATTCCCCTTCGAGCTGGGAGGCCCGACTCATCAAGTCCCAGAGCAGCGGTTCTTCAATCGAGATCGACGGCTCAACGTTATCCGGCAGCCCTTTGACGTAGGCTTTCCAAAGTCGCCAGAGCGCCTTGAATTCGCCGTGCAGTTTCTGGAAGGTCCGTTCCGATTCGAGATCACTCTCGCGAATCCGGCGTTTGATCTCCCAATAGGCAATGATGCGCTGGCCGAGAAGCCAGGAGAGGAGAAGAATGAGGAGCGTTCCGACGAGCTGGAGCACCTGCAGGACAATCTCGGTCTTCAATTCGTCCGGCAGATGATTGAGGCCGGGGATGGAGATGGACGATGGGAACAGCATGAGGGGGCGTATCCAGGATTCTCAACGTCGCTGCAGGCGGTCGTCAATGCTTGCTTCCGGGGAATCTCGCTACGGGGCTAAGAGCATTGTAATTAATCAATTCTACTTGGTAGATTGGAGAAACAGGATCTCCGTTTCCGCCTGAGAGCCTGTGTGCGTGATGCTCTGCAGCGGGTGCGGAGACCCTTTTCTACGGTGATCGCAGACGACAGAAGCTTCGGCCACATCTTTGCTTCAAATGCTCCCCTCTAAGAACGCGATGATTTCGGGAGATGGTCGATAATCCACGCGGCCATGGTGGCATACAGCGGCATTTCGGTAACGAGCACGTTGTGGTGGTTTCCCCCTTCTACTTCGACCCACTTCTTTTCAAGGCTGGAGGATGCATCAAAAAGGACGCGACCTCTTGCGATGGGAAACAAGGGATCTGCCGTACCGTGGGCAACGAGCAATGGTGCGGTGCTCGCCCTCAGCCAATCCGCCGGCCGAACCAAGGTCGGGTCCAGTCCATGGCGCGATTGGAGGGAGTGTTGAAGCATCTTGGAAAAGAGCAAGCCCAGCACTCCGGCTTTTGAATAGCTCTTTTGGCGAATCACCTCATCCAAGTCATCGAACGAACTGACAATGATCGCGCAGTCCCATTTGCTGGACGATGCCGAAAGCGAACTGGCGGCAAAGGCTCCGCCCATCGACATGCCCCAAATCGCAGAGGGATGAGGAGAAAATCCGCCTCGTTTGGCAGTTTCAAGCAAGATCCGGGTGGCGAGATCGGCTTCCCCGTCGCCGGATCCAAAGTGGACGGTTTCGATCCGGCTCTCACCGTGGGCCGGCAAATCGGGCAAAATACAACGCAAGCCAACGGCACAGAATCGTTCGGCTATTGGCAGGAGATCCTCCTTGCGGCCTTTCCGTCCGTGAAGAAGGACCACTGAGCCTTTCACTTCTCCAAGCGGACCTAGCGTGTAGCCCATTTTCGCAAGCTGAGACCTTACCGTATTCGCCCGCTTGGACAATCTGGGGTTACCATCCGGGGTAACGACAAGACAGGGAACCATTCCATTCAAAAGAGTATAGGACTCGATCTGAATGGAATGGTCTGCGGGATTCTTCAGCCATTCGTGATGATAGTCCAGTAGTGCCCGTCGTGGTGGCGAAACGATTTGGGAGGCGATGTGATTCACAGCCAACCAACAAACCAAGCAGAGCCCAAAGAGGACCAACCCTACGATCTTCAAAAGTTTCCTAAGCATGAGACTAAGGAATTCTCACGCATGAATGAACTTGATGTGAATCGGAGATGAAAGTTTGATGAATCCTTCTCTTGGTCGAATCGCTTTTGAAATCCTCTTCTCAATTCCCCACTTTTCCAAGCCAATGGCTTCAGCCGACTTGATTTCTACAATCGGACTGGCGCTTGGAATTATCCTCACCCTGATGGGCGTCACGTTTGCTTTCTCTTCATTTATCTTGGCCTCCAATTTTGAGCAAGATGATGCCAAACGCACTCCCGCGAGAACGGCCAGTATCGGCCTGCTGATTGACTTTGTGCTTGTGGTCCTGGACTCAGTTCCAATCATAAGCCTCCTTTTCGCAGCCCGTGAGCTCCCGGATGTAGCAAAGAAGATGAAGGCAAGATGGGTGGACGAACCCATGATCCGAAGATTCCTGATAGCTGGCGTGATTCTCATCGCCCTTGGGATCACTTGCTTTTGGATTGCATCCGACAAGTGAGGTCAATTCGATTTGGGTTTACGAGGCCAGCGACCTTGGCTAGGAGTTCCCCATGAAAGTCATCATCACCGGCGGCGGCGGATTTTTGGGGAACCAGCTCGGTCGCAAGCTCCTCAAACGGGGAACCCTGACCGGGCCGAGCGGAGATCAGGAGCCGATCGAGGAACTGGTGCTGTTTGATGTGTTCATTTCGAAAGACCGGAAGCTGGGACTGGATGGAGCAACGAAGTTTGTAACGGGAGACATTTCGGATCGGGAAACGGTGTCGGGGCTGCTGGATCGGAAGGATGTGAGCGTGTTTCACCTCGCATCGATGGTGAGTGGCGAGTGTGAGGTGGATTTCGATGCGGCGATGGAGGTGAATCTGGATGGCGGGCAGCTCTTGCTGGAAGGATTGCGGAAGCTGGATGGAAGACCGCGAATCGTGTTTGCGAGCAGTGTGGCGGCGTTTGGAGGAGCGTCGATGCCCGAAGTGGTGGGGGACTCGACGAAGCGTTGCCCGCAAACGACGTATGGGATGACGAAGGTGATCTGTGAGTTGATGATCAACGATTACACCCGCAAAGGGTTTCTCGACGGGCGCGGGGCTCGTCTGCCCACGGTGATCATTCGTCCGGGGAAACCCAACACTGCGGCTTCGAGCTTTGCGAGCGGGATGTTCCGAGAGCCACTGGCGGGGAAGCCCTGCGAGTTACCGGTGAGCCGGGATCAACGCATGCCAGTGATCGGATATCGCACGGTGGTGGATTCCTTCATCGCGCTTCACGAAATGGAAGCGGCAAGGCTGGATGATGACCGCACTTATACGCTACCGAGCCATGATTTGACGGTGAAGGAAATGGTCGAGGTGCTCGAAAACGAGGCAGCACGTCTCAATCTGGATCTCGGTCCGATTGTGGATGCGCCGGATCCGATGATTCAGAAGATCGTCGATACCTGGCCGGTGGCAACGGACGCGAGCCGAGCGTTGGCGGTGGGGCTCCCCGATGTGGAGCCTTTGGCGAAGATCATTCAGGGGTATGTTGAGGACTTTCAGTAAAGTCCAAATTCCAAAAACCCAACAAATCTCAAACATCAGAAATCCAAACAGGGCGTTGGCTCACTTCAGTTCAGGAATTGAGATTTGGAAATTGGAGGTTGTTTGGATTTTGGTGCTTGGAATTTGGACTTTCCCCCATTCCGTGGTTACTTCCTAACCTATGGAAACGACTCTCCAACAAGCTACCACGATCGAGGAAAAAGCGCGTGAACTCTGCCAGTTCGTGCTGGATGACGCAGGCTTCGCTTCCGCCCAAGGCCGAATTGAGCTGTTCATGGAGAGCGAGGAGGCGAAAAACGTCTATCGCGCATGGCAGGAGAAGTCTCACGAATTGCACGCGAAGAATCAGCAAGGCATGCAGCCAACCGAGGGCGACGTTGCTGAACTGGAGAGCTTGAAAGCGGCAGTCTTGAACAATCCGGTGGCCGTGGATTTCGTTGAAGCGGAGAACGAGATGAACGCGATTTTTGGTTCTGTTACCAAGTTGCTTCAAAAAACCCTGCAGCTCGGCCAAATACCGACTGAGGAAGACATGAAGGAGGGTGAATGCTGCGGCAAC
>JBCDHN010000175.1:0-6595 GCA_038749915.1 Verrucomicrobiota bacterium
AGCCAAGATTCGCGTGCCAGAGGAAGTAGCCGTGGTGGGAACGGAAAACGAAGAAATGCTCTGCAGCTTTGCCACCCCGAATCTGACGAGCGTTGCTTTTGATGGCGAGACGGTAGGGCATCGCGCTGCCGAACTGCTAACCGACTTGATGAAAGGAAAGCCGGCTCCTTCCGAGCCGCAGCTCATTGCGCCGCGTGGGCTTGTCTTACGCCAGTCATCGGATGAACTCATGATCGGCGATGGGCTCGTGGTGCAGGCGTTGCGGTCGATTCGAGAAGGCGCGCTCGAAAATTTGACGGTTGGAGACCTTTGCAGCCGGCTGTCCGTATCGCGAAGCACACTCGAACGGCGCATGAAGAAAGCGATTGGCCGAAGTCCCAAAGCGGAGATTCTCCGGCTCAGGTTTCGTCGCGTTGAGGAATTGTTGCGCTCCTCCAATCTGACGATCGAGGTGATCGCCGAGCGTTGTGGATTTCAGCATGCCCACTATCTGCAAACCGCCTTCCGCGAGCGCTATGGCCAAACTCCGACACAGTATCGGAAGACGTTCGTGGGAGCTTCGCGGTGAAGAAACGGAACTTCGCGTCCGGCAATGCCGTGAATTTTCACTTTGCGAAAGCGTCTTCCAACGTGATCGAAAGCAATGAAGTCCCGTCGACGTTTCATGCTGGTTTCCACTGCGGCCGCCGCATCGCCACTGATCGCGAGAGCGGCTCCAAATCGTGCAGACGTTTTGGTCATCGGAGCGGGAATGGCGGGATTGGCTGCGGCTCAAAAACTGCGGGAGAGCGGTCGTAAGGTGATCGTGATCGAGGGGCGTCATCGTATCGGAGGTCGGATTCATACGAGCCGGAAGTGGCAGGAATTCCCGATCGATCTTGGCGCTTCCTGGATTCATGGGATACGCCGAAATCCGATCACGACGCTGGCGCGGAAAGCGGGATCAAAGTGGGTCGAGACGGACTATGACAACTATCACATGATTCATGAGGATGGGAGGGCTCTGGAGAAGAAGGAGCTTGTTCAGTTGCGATCGATCGAGTCGAGCATCTATCGGACTGTGCGCTCGAATCAAACTTCGAAACGATCGCTGGCTGATGTCTTGAGGTCGAAATTGGAGAACTTCGATTCTCCGAACGCGCAATTCATGGTCAACGGGTTGATCGAGCAGGAGTACGCTGCTGATGCGAATGAAATCTCAGCACTGGGAGCCTACTACGGGGAGGAATTCGGCGGGACGGACGTGTGGTTTCCGAACGGTTATCATCAGGTGTTTTCGCCGATGGTCGAAGGGCTCGATCTTCGGCTTGGTCATGTGGTTCGCCAAATCTCCCACGACCAATCGGGCGTTCGCGTTTCGACTTCCAAGGGGGACTTTTCGGCAGCTCGGGCGGTGGTCACGATTCCGCTCGGTGTTCTCAAACGGGGCCAGATCCGGTTTTCTCCCGCCCTCCCCCAGAACAAGCTCCGCGCGATCCAGAGTCTGGGAATGGGGCTGCTCAACAAGGTTGTGCTGCGCTTTCCCAAAGCATTCTGGCCCAAAGCTCCCGAGCTGTTCGGACGGCTCTCAGCGGAAAAGGGGCATTGGGCGTTGTGGCTCAATCTCCATCACCATCTCAACGAGCCGATTTTGATTGGATTCAACGCGGCGACGTTTGCCAAAGCGACTGAAGGTTGGTCGGATCAGAAAATCGTGGGTTCGGCAATGGCGGCGCTAGGGGGTATGTTTGGAACCACCGTCCAGCCAAGCGGATTCCAGATCACGCGCTGGAGATCAGACCCGTTTTCCCTTGGCTCCTATTCCTTCCTCCCTCCAGGTGCCGACCAGCGGACGATTCGAGCTTTGGGCGAGCCGGTTGCGGATCGGTTGTTCTTCGCGGGAGAGGCCACTTCCGAAGACTATCCTTCCACGGTGCATGGAGCTTACCTTTCCGGGATGCGCGAAGCAGGCAGGATTATGAGATGAAGATCGGGGCTTCGAGTCGGCAACACTCACCAGATTCCTGGACAGAGGCGCCACTTCACCTGGCATTGGTAGTTTTGGTAATTCGAATCGAGAACGAGGAGGCGTTCCTCGACATGAATTCGAAGGGCAAGGAACGGGATCAGGATTATGGCGAGGGCGCCGGTAACCCAGGTCAGATGCGCCAAAACGCAGGCAATCACCAGCAATGCTTCACCAAAGTAGATCGGATGCCGAATCAGCTGATAAGGGCCGACGATTACAATGCTGCGCAGAGCGGGAAAGATCGCGAAACTGCGCCCTAACGTCACGAGCGAAGCAACGACCAGGAGGGTCGCGAAAACGAACAGCATCTTGGGCAGGGTTGGCCAAGGCCCCTGACCATGTCCCAGCTTGAAGGTAAGACCGCTGAGGACGAAAGAGGGAAGACAGACGGCAAGCGTCTGCCAGCCCGATTCCGTCCTCAGCGGTTTCCGGATGAGAAACAGGATTCCGACGATCGCGTTGATGAGGGCGACGCAAACCCGTACCACTCCCAATGAGTCGCCGTCAGCAGCAACCCCGAGAATCGCCCAAGCCAGAACGCTGCCTCCTGCGACGCAGTTGAAGAATCTCTCCGGTGCCTTTGTTCGTGGGGTGTTTGGTTCTACCAGATCCAAAATGGCCAGTTAAAAATCCAGCTTAGTAGATTGACTCCTGCCAGGATCAAAATCCAGACGAGCCAGCCCATGCCGCCTCCTTCTCCATCGCTCATGGTTGATTAGTTGGGTTACGGAGCTGGATGCCGAAACCTGATTGATCCCACTTGACGCGAATGCTCAGACGCATTCGGGTTTGGTTCAAACGTTGAATCTCCACTGCCAGCCCCTTGGTTTTTGAAGTGAAGCTGGTTTTTACGCGATCTGGACCACGGCGGTCAAGCCTCGAAAAACAAATCTTTGCGACGGACTCGAATCCAGTGACTACAAATTCTGGCCTGAAGAAAAGGCCAAGAGATCCTATCCCAGGCCACAGGGTGGTCACGACCGTCGGCCTGGAGAAGGGAACAGCAACGAATGCGAGGCCTGTATGACCTGGACAACCGCTGTCGAACCCTTTCAGGGTTCATTTTTTCGATAGCAACCCTTCGGGCTTGGCAATCACTGGAGTTGAATGCACAACCAGGAAGCTGAGCTCTAGCGGATTGGTCGTCAGCGTCTATTCGCTCAAGCCCTGAAGCTGACCTGCGTAACCTGTCATCTCGAGATACCCTCGGCCTTTGCGATCGCCGCTGATTACTGTCGCCCCTTCCCAGTAGCTGAAGATGTTGAGCCGAAGTTCCTGGTCGGGAAAGGCGGCTTGAACCTCAAGATCCAAACCCAACGAAGGAACGCGTGCTTCCCAGCTGACCGGGTATTCGCCCCCGCTGGGTTTACTCTTCCATCTGCGTTTTGGTGTTACGATGAACTAGCCATCCTTGAGAGAAGTGGTTGACCCGTTGACGTCGATGTAGGTGCCACTGGAAAAGTTGGTGCCGCCTTCCGGATTGCGCAGCTGGAACAACATCAGCTCTGCGCCGTCCTCAAATTGCATCGCAAACCAGTCCCAGCCGACCTGGTCCCGGCTGAGAATGCTGGTGCTCCACTCGCGGTCATACCAACTTTTACCGGATACCTCGAACTCGCGATCCTTGATCCGCAGGCTGCCGTTCGAAGCGATGGACGTCAGGGCGTAGTAATGGGAGGCATTGGTCGGGTCGGGCGATTTCACGCTGACGCCATCGTTGCCATGGAAGACGGGAGGTTTGGTCGTCGCCAGTTCGAGATTCAACGCAAACTCATCCGTCGCGACCACGAACTGGTAGTTGCCGACATCAGCTTCCCCTGAGCCCGGCTTGAGAACCCAATCCTCAATCCATACCAATCTACCGTTTTCATTACTCCCCGCTTTTCCGAACGCTCCGCGGCTGAACTTTTCATCGAAGTAGAAACGTTTGCTGCTGATGTCAGAGACCGCGAAGTGGGCAAACCAAACATGGTCGACGACAAAGTTCGACTTCACCGGTGTCCGGGAAGCAGGCGGGCGCACGCCCTGTCGGAAAAACGTCAGTTGGTAGCCAAAACGGCGTCCAGTCCCGACTTCGTCCAGATTGCCGGTGAAATACCACCACTCCGTTTTGAAATCGTCGTGCGAAAATTCGTCTCGCGGAAACTCATAGGTCCAGCCGGGCACCGCTTTGCGCCAAGATAAATCGGCAGTTTCAGCCATGATTCCCAGTGCCGAAATCCAGAGCGTAACGAATGCGATGCAGACAGCCTTCATCTCGGATTCACATACGCCCCGCATCGGAATTTGGTCCAGCTTTCGATAAAAGGTCGAAATTCGCATTTGCCAGCATCCAGAACCTTGCAAGCATGCCAGCCCACGTTTAGAGCTTTCACCTCATCCTTCGAAGTCGATGCCCATTCTCGTTACCGGTGCTGCCGGATTCATTGCCTCCACCGTTTCACGAATCCTGCTTGAGGAAGGCAAGGAGGTAGTCGCGGTTGACAATCTCAACAACGCCTACGATCCCCGGCTCAAGCAACACCGGCTTGAAGCACTTCGGCAACACGATGGGTTCACGTTCCACGAAATCGATCTCGAAAACCTGGACGGGTTGAAAAAGGTCTTTGCCGACAACGAATTTGAAGCCGTTCTCAATCTCGCGGCGCGGGCCGGAGTTCGCTACAGCATGGAGAATCCCTACGTTTACATGACGACCAACGGGATGGGCACTCTCAACATTCTCGAGTTAATGCGCGAATATGGAGTCAAGAAACACGTTCTTGCTTCCACTTCTTCCCTCTACGCTGGCCAGCCCATGCCCTATGTCGAAACTGCGCCAGTCAACAGCCCGATTTCGCCTTATGCCGCTTCCAAAAAGTCAGCTGAAGTCATGTCCTACGCTTACAAGCATCTCCACGGGATTGATTCGACGATCTGCCGCTACTTCACGGTGTATGGACCCGCAGGACGTCCGGACATGAGCGTCTTCCGGTTCACGCGTTGGATTGATCAGGGGGAGCCGATCATCATGTATGGCGATGGCGAGCAGTCCCGCGACTTTACCTACGTCGACGATATTGCCCGCGGAACGATTGCGGCAATGAAGCCGTTGGGCTATGAGATTGTAAACCTTGGAGGCGGCCAGAACCCGATATCCATGAACCAGGTCATCAACATGCTCGAGGAGCGCCTTGGAAAGAAAGCGAATGTTAATTACCTCGATGAGCACATCGCCGACGTCCGTGAAACCTGGGCAGACATTTCCAAAGCCAAGGAAGTTCTCGGTTGGGAACCGCAGATCGGCCTCGAAGAAGGGCTTGATAAGACGGTTGATTGGTACCGGGAGAATCATGATCTGGCCTGCGAGCTGGATCTGATGGTCTAGGGGGGGAGGTATTTTCCAAGGGACCTCGGAGCTACCTGGCTGAGTATCGCGGGTCTACAGGCCCGCGCAATTCCCGTGCATTGTTGCGCGGGCCGGGAGACCCGCGATACTCTCCGTGAGCATTTTAGCGCCATTCCTACTGCGCCGCGGCAAACTTTCCTTCCAACCGGAAAGAAGCGGTGTTGTTCTGGCTGTTGACCTGGGGTGGCGCCATGTCCCAGGAATAACCGCGAAAGTCGTCACTCTTTTCGAGATCCTCCTTCAGCTGGTAGACGAGCTGCGAGTCGCGGGCGAGACCTTCCAATCTCAGACTTTGTTCCTGGGTGATGAACTTGAGAACGACAATGCCGCTCGGCGGCATCAGGGAAGTCACCTGGTTGAGTTGGCGGAGCGGATAGAAGCGTTTGTCGATGGAGGGGGCGAGCACTCGGGCCCGGGTCATCGACTGGCGGATGAATTCGGCTTCGGGGCGACGTTCGGAAATCCGTTCTTCCATGGTGCCGGCCCGTTCTTTGCGGTCGTGAAAGAGAATCGTCAGCCCAACCGCAATCGTGATGTAGACAGCAACGAGAGCCAGAACGCCGGTTCTGATTTTCTGGATGCGTTGCTGGCGTCGGAGCGCGGCAACGACCGGAGTCGGCAACATGGGATCGGAAGCTTCACCAATCAGGTGAGCATCAGGATTTGGGCGGGACCGGGATTCGACCGGGACGGTGAGGGTGTTTTTGAGCAGATCGAGGGCCTCAGGTGTTACCTCGCTCCAGATCTCGAGGGTTACGCGGTCAGAAAGTTGGTCTGCTCCCTGTAGGCTGAGAATCGCCAGGTTGAGTTCCTGAACCAGAGCCGGAGTGAACTCGGTGCCGGCGGTGAGGATCTGGCTGTAGGTCATCTTGCCGTGTTTGCCAGCGAGCAGAATCAGTCGACCATGTTCCCGATACACTGCTGCGGCGTGATCCGGAATGTGGAAGAGGCGTCCGGACGCGGTGTAGGCTTGCGCTTGATTCAGGCAGAGATCCTCATTGAATTCGCGAGGCAAAACATCGACCCCGAGAAGGCTGCCTCCACGGTCCCGCTCAATCACGTGAAAGGCGGAGACCGTCCGTTCGCCGCTTTGACCCGCGAGACCGCGCTTTTCGATCTGGGCATGGACCATGTCGCTAAACAACGCCTGATCTGAGGTCGGGACGGTCACCGAAAATGAGGTGCATTCCTGAGCAGGG
>JBCDHN010000176.1:0-6587 GCA_038749915.1 Verrucomicrobiota bacterium
CGCTTCAAGACCACTCCATTCCTCGCCATTTCGTCGAGGTGCGGCGTGCGGATATGCGTCCCGCCATTAAAACCCACCTCACCCCACCCAAGGTCATCGCACATGATGAGGATGAAATTCGGCTTGTCCGCCGCCTGCGTGAACGAAGAGAAGGTGAAAATTAGAGGAATAAGGAGAGAGAGTAATCGCATGGGGATTTGTGAGTGAAGATTGAGCCACTTCTATACCGCAAAATTCATTCAATTCCCACATTCCGCATGGAATCGAGATTTCATGGTTGTGGCTACGGTATATCCGTGGCCATTCTTCCCAAATGCGAATCCCTCTGAGCCTCATTCTGCTTCTCTCGCTGACTGCTCACGTGCAGATCTCCGCCGCGAACGAGCCACCATCCGCCTACACCACGACGGTCTGGGAACCAGTGGACATCGTGTTCAGGGCCGAACTGGGAGAGGCTCCACCCTTGAATGTGGAATTTGCAGCGACTTTGACTCACTCGTCCGGCCAGACCGTGCAGATTCCCGGATTCTGGGATGGTGAAAACCGATTCGTCCTTCGTTTTTCGCCGCCGACTGAAGGGACCTGGACTTATACCACGGCCTCCGACCTCGCTGCTCTTGACGATCAGCGCGGCACCGTGAGTGCAGGGCCACCGGCAAACGGCCAGCCCGGCCCCATTGGACTCGACACCGAGGATCCGCGTCGATTTGTCTACGCGAATGGCGACCGATACTTCCCCCTCGCCTTTGAAATCGATTGGCTCTTCGCTCTCGATGCCGAGAATGCGGAAGGTATCCCCAAGACTCGGCAGTTGCTCGACTACGTGAGCCGCAAGGGATTCAACCAAGTCGTCATGAACGTCTTCGCCTACGACGTCAACTGGCCCCGTGATCCCAACCTCCCGGACAAGTATGACTACAGCAAACCCCGCGTCTTTCCCTTCGCCGGAGACAACACGAATCCTGATTTCTCGACGCTGAACATCGAGTTCTTCCAGCGCTTTGACCGTGTCGTGCGCGAACTCGACCGCCAGGGCATCGCTGCACACATCATGATCTATGTTTGGAACAAACAGGTCGCATGGCCGGAGTCGGAGTCCGAGGCCGACAACCTCTATTTCGATTATGTCGTGAAACGCTACCAGGCCTTCCCGCATCTAATCTGGGATATCTCGAAAGAGGCCACGGGATACGGCCGCAATGACCGGTCCTACATCACCCGCCGCATCGAACGGCTACGGGCACTCGACGGCCACAAGCGGCTCGTCACCGTTCACGACCACGGTTACTGCAGCGCCTTCCCGGAAACGGTCGATTTCATCTCCGTGCAGAACTGGCAGTCCGAAACGTGGCACATCATGCGAAAGATCCGCGAGAAACACCCAAAGATGGCCATTTTCAATATCGAGCACGGCGGCTACGAGGAAGGCCCCTACCATGTTTTCTCCGGCAACTACTACCGGCCCGAAGTAAACCTTGAGCGCGCCTACCACATCGTCTTCGCCGGCGCTTACCCGACCCACTATTGGCAGGATGCAGCGTGGAGCGTGGTCATCCATGATATCGAAGCGCTCCCGGAGGACGACCAGCCCAAACTCGATTACTACCGTCACATGGCGGATTTCTTCGAGAAATACGACCTCACGCGATTGGAGCCAGCAACCGGAAAAGCGAACAGTGGCTTCTGCCTGACAAACAATAAGGATCTGTTCGTCTATCTTGTTCCCAAGGAAAACGACCTTATTATCCCCCGCCCGCCCCGGGAGGGATTTGAGCAGATGCAGATTACGTGGTTCGATCCGTTCACCGGAGAATATCAGGAACAAGCGACGGCCTCAATGGTCCAATGGAACCGCGTAAGTGTGCCGAATCCAGGCAGAATGAAGTTGATGATCATGAAGATGATCCCTGCGTCGTAGTTCCACGTCGCCAATGATTTCCGACTCAGGAAGCCGCCGTCCCGATCTCATACAACTCGCTCGCACACTTCGCGATCGCCTTCTTCAACTCGGGATAGGGTCTCCCGTATATGTCGACGAGCCCCGAATGCTGACGGGCCTGCTTGCGAGCGATGAGGTTGGTCGCATTGACCAAGCCGCAATAATGCCAGCCGACAAACTCCGGCCGCGCGAACGCACTACGGAAGAACTCATCGGTCCATTCGACGCGCTGCCTGAGATTATCGGCAACAGGCCCATACGGACGCGGCATCGTATCGGTGATCATGGTAAAGGCAGAGTCCCCGTTGATCATCGGCATGTCCGCAATGCGGGTCCACCGATCGAGTCCGGGCGCCTGAACCTCGTAGCGCGCATACATTTGATACATCAGGACATCCGTGTACTTGGACGTCACTGAAAATACGGTGTCAACGGAATCCGTGTTTGCGTTGATCTTATCCCCCATGAAGAGGTGATTCGGATCATACCGGCGAATGGCGCCCCGCGCGGTCTCGTAATACTTTGCAACACAGGCTTGGACGAAAACCACGTTGTCACGAGTTTCATTCGCGTTGGAAAGTTCCGTATGCGGCCGCCAATTCTCTGCGCTGGCCAAAGCATCGAAGGATTCGAAACTGGTCCCATAGGTCACATTGAAAGCGTCAATCCTGCCCCGATAAAGATCCTTCACCGTTTTGACATAGGCTTGTTTCCCCGGCGCCTCCGCCCCGAGGTTCCGCAGCCTGCGCGGCCACCCGATGCGGGAAGCTCGCCTCGCCCCGCCGATCACATCCGTACGCTCGCGAAGATCTTCCTCCGTGAACATCGTGCAATCGGTCATGGAGTAACCCAAGAGATAGGGATCGTCCTTGAGCGGGGCAGCAAACTGCTTTGCCAGCTTGTCGCAATGAATCGCGAATTCCTGGGAAAAGATATCGACGAAGTTTTCATCAGGGATATCTCCTTTCCAATGCGGCGTTTCGACAAATTTGATCGGCTGCATGTAGGGGATCGCCGGCTTCGGCGCATTGATTATCTGCAGCGAATTGTGCACTCCTGCTGAATTGAAGCCGTAGTCTTCGCATGTCCTCAGGAACCATTGACGCAGAGCCGGGCTGAATTGATTCCAGTCCCTCAAATCGTCGATTTTGAGTGTCTTCTTCCAGGCCTCGCTATTAAATTTTTGGCGAAAAACATCTGGCGTGAGATGATTGATTCCAAAACTCAGGAATGCGTTGCCCTCCGGCGTCACCAACCACCAGCGCTCGTTTTTCTCCGTGCGGAAGAAGCCCGTCTCTTCGAATTTCTTACCGGTCCAACCACCATATTTGTCGCGAGTAGAGCCACTTGCGGCATACAATCCGGAAAGCAATCCCCCACCGGCGCCAGCAGCAATCAAGGCTTTAAGTGATTCTCGTCTTTTCATGGTAGTTGGAGTGTTATCAATTGGCGGTCACCGCCCACTACTTCCCACTCGCTTCATCAATCGTGAGTGAAGCTTCTTGGCCGTTTTTTCGTACTCCGGCAATCCTGCAAGGTTGGTGAACTGCCCGGGATCCTTCTCCATATCGAATAGCATGGCTGCGGCCGGGCTTTTCTTCTTCGCCGGATACCACATGTAGGCCCACTTGCCACGACGCAAGCCATTGCCTGCGGGAATCTGGATCAGGGCATCGGGCTTCTCAGGACGCTCCGCCGAAGGATCCTTCAGTAGCGGCACCAGACTCATGCCCTGTGCACCCGGTTCCGCCGGGAGCCCTGCGAGTTCAGTAATCGTCGGATAGAGATCAACCAGCTCGACAAATTGATGGCATTTCTTCCCACCCTTCAATCCCGGTGCAGAGATCATCAAGGGCACATGAATGGCGTCTTCCCAGAGCTTCGTTTTCTTCCACATCTCGTGCTCGCCTAGCATATAGCCGTGATCGGAAACGAAAATGACAATCGTCTCTTCCCGCCGCCCGAGGCGATCAAGTTCCGCCATGAGTCGCCCAAACTGTTCGTCCATGAAAGTGACCGCTCCAAAATATCCGCGTCGCATCTGTCGAACGGGATCCTTTTCGAATTCCATCCGCCCGTTGATCGCCTGCTCAGGGATATCGTCGTAGTCGTCTTCCGGCATTTCGGGATAAGCTAACTTGCCCGCGTCATAGGGAGCCAAGCTGCGATCGGTGGCGACAAACGGGAAATGCGGCCGCACAAATCCCACGGCGAGAAAAAACGGATCTTCCATGCCGGCGCGCTCCCGCAGTATCTCGATAGCCTTGTCTGCCGCCATCGTGTCCGGCAACTGCGCCACATCTTTGTCTGCCACTTCCACGACCGCGTATTGCCCACGGACATTCGCCGGCATTGGGTAAGGCTCCCCAGCATCATGAGCCTTCTTCCATTCCTTACGCTGCTTGGGATAGGCCTCCAAGGCTTCGGGATGCGTGTATTCTACGGCTTTCCCCGGGGTCATTGTCTCCAGCGCGGCCATATTGTGCGCTTCATTCCAAGACGGCGCATGATCACGGCCGGAAGTCCCCTGCACGATATCGGAGGGTATTCCCATGTGATAAATCTTGCTCACCCGCCCTGCCCAGTAGCCGTGATTCTGAAAATGCCTGGAAAGCGTCACTCGTTCCTCCTCCACGTTCCCTCCATTTCCCGTCACCCCGTTCGTCCACGGATACTGCCCGGTCATGATAGATGCCCGCGACGGACCACAAAGAGGAAACTGGCAATAGGCGCGGGTGAACGAAACCGCTGATTTGGCAAAATCATCCAGATGCGGCGTCTTACACTCCGGGTGACCGAGTCCGCTCAGGGCGTAATTGAGATCATCGGAGATCACAAACAGGACATTTGGCTTCTTTTCTTGGGCAATGGATTCCAGTGGAGAGCATGCTCCAAAAGTCACTCCTAGCAGACAGTATAGCCTGGAAATTAGACAGGGTTTCATAGGGTCATGATTGTTCTTTGATCTTCCTTGCCTTTTTTCGCCCCTTCACATTCACAGAAGAATAGTCCGGATGCCTGCCAATCTCACGAGAGTTCTCATTCAACTCTTTCATTGCCTCTTCCAATCTTCGTTCGAGGTCTTTCACGACATCTGGATGCTTACCGGACAGGTCCGTGGATTCGCCCGGATCCGTCTTCAAATTGAACAAACTTCCCGCCTCAGCCTCTGAGCGCGGACCCCAGTAACGCTCCTGGCCACCCGGCTTTCCCCCTTTCGCCAAAAATTTCCAATCGCGATAACGGTAGGTGGAATCAGCGACAAAGAATGCCTCATGAATTGGCAACCCCCTTTCCTCCCCGAGGAGATAGGGAAGTATACTTTCACCATCCAAAACCCGATCTAGCGGCGCCGTGATATCTGCAATCTCACAAAAAGTCGGCAGCAAATCATAAATCGCCGTTATCTCATCATTACTTCCACCCGCTGCAATTTTCCCCGGCCAACGCATGAAACAAGGAACGCGAATACCTCCCTCAAAATTTGTCCACTTGCCGTCTCTGTATATTCCCGATGAACTCTCTTCCCCGCCTATGCCGAGTTGCGGGCCGTTGTCAGCCGTATAGATCACCAGTGTATTTTCGGCCAGCCCCATCTCATCCAGAGCATCGAGCAAACCACCCACCTGCCAGTCCAGCTCCTGCATCACATCCCCATAGTCCCCCCGCCCGGAAGTCCCCTTGAACCGCTCGCTGGGCATCCACTTAACGTGAGGCAAGGGTGAAGCGTAATAGAGGAAGAACGGCCTATCCCGGTTCGCTCGGATAAACTCGATACCGGCATCCCTAAGCTTCTCGGAATGCACACCATCAGTTATCCTCAACCCCTGTTCGACCAATGTCCTGTCCCGGTAAATCCCTGATTTTTCCCCTTCATACTTCATGAAGCCATAAAATGAATCGAAGCCATGGTTTACTGGATTGAATTGTTCGTACTCACAGAGATGCCATTTGCCCACGATTCCCGTCGCATAACCAGCCTGTTTCAACAACTCTGGCGTCGTTATTTCCTCGTCATTGATTCCAACCAGGCTCTTACGGTAAATCACGTTGCTGTAGCCGACCCTATTACTCATGCTCCCAGTCATGAACGCCATTCTTGATGGCGAACAACGATTGTGGACATAAAACGACTCGAACTGCATGCCTTCGATGGCAATTCTGTCGACATTGGGCGTCTTGATCCCTTCCGCCCCCGTCGCACTTAGCGCGCCAAATCCGTGATCGTCGGCAAGTATGAAAATGATATTCGGTTTGTCGTCCGCAAGAAGACTACCCGCAAAGAGCACCAATCCCAGTATATGAACGGGTAACTTCATGCGAAACCTAATAATCAAGAATGCCCTGGATCTTCGCTCTTAGCTCCTCCACCTTCTCCGGCATCTCATCGGCTAGATTGTTCTCTTCCGAGATATCCGTCCGCAAATTGTAGAGTTCAATCCCATACTGGACTCCCTTCGGCGCGTTAAATCCCCGACTTCCCTTGGTCGCGATCAATTTCCACTTTCCGTCGCGGATCGTTCGCTCGCCGTGCAACACGGGAGGTCGCTTCTCCGTATTTTCTGAACCCAAAAGGGAAGGCAAAAAGCTCACGCTGTCCTCGGCATCCCCATCCTTTAGAACGATTCCACCCGACACTTCGGCGAGC
>JBCDHN010000177.1:0-6576 GCA_038749915.1 Verrucomicrobiota bacterium
GAGGATTTCACTCGGGGCGACTTTGGGTTCTATTTTCAGATTTGGGGGCAGAACGGAATTCGGATCCTCAAGTCACCCAACCTGGGCCAGTTCGAAATTGAGCGCCCGGACGAGTTCGCAACAGACTATGTCTACGCGAATCAAAAGCTGGGAAATGGGGATTGGGTTCGGACCCTGGCCGTTGAAAGTGACGGCGGGGCTTTGGGACCAGTCGGGATTATGGTCGCGGCCACGCGGGAAACCTCCGATGCATCGCTCCGGAAGCTGGTTAGCGCGATCGTGGTGATCGGTACTCTGAGCGGGGTCGGTTTCGCGGCCCTGGCGAGTTTTGCACTGCACTCCGGTCTACGGCCACTCAAGGAAGTCGGAACCCGGGCGCAACAAATGGATGCCGACACGCTTAGCGCCAGGTTTTCGTCGGATTCGCAACCGAAGGAGCTGGGAGGACTTGTCGCGCGCTTGAATGAATTGATGAGGCGCCTCGAGGAGAGTTTTGCCCGCGAGCGCCGTTTCAGTGCGGATTTGGCCCATGAATTACGGAATCCGGTCGCAGCCCTGCGGTCGATCGCCGAAGTGGCGCTGAAGTGGCCGGATCAGGCCTCAGCGGAAGACTATGAAGACGTTTTGGAAATTACCGGAGAGTTGCAGACGACCATTGAGAACATGCTGACTCTCGTGCGGCTGGAAAAAGGCAGCGATCAGATTCGAATTGAGCCAGTCAAGGTCGCTTCTGTAGTTGATGAAATTTGGCCACTGTTTGCTACTACTGCCACCGAGAGAGGCGTGGTGGTTGACAACCGTCTCGAATCCGATTTCGAGCTGGAGACGGATACCAAGCTCTTCCGGGTGATCGTTTCCAACCTCCTTTCGAATGCCGCAGAATATGCGCCGACGGATTCGGAAATCGTCGTGGAAACGATCGAAAAAACCGGGTTCTCGATCGCTAATCCGGCGCCTCATCTCACCGAGGCAGACTTACCCCGGATGTTCGATCGTCTTTGGCGCCATGATCAAGCCAGGACAGACTCGACTCATAGTGGGCTGGGGCTTGCACTTGCCAAATCTTGTGCGGAAGTACTTAATGTAGAGCTGATTGCCCAATTAAAAGACGACAAACAGCTTCATTTCATCATCCTCCCATCAGGTTCAGCGCCTTAGGTTTGACCCGTAAAATGAATCGATTGCCCAGGATCCCAGCATTTTTGAGCGGCGCCTTTTGGCTGTTGCTCGGGCTGGCATGTGGTTGGGCGCAATCCGACGAAAGTTGTTCTGCGGGTTTGGATGTGGAGACGATTCAGGAATTCGGGAGCTTGGACCGCAATCGTAACTCAGGCCTGGATCGCCTCGAATTTGCATTTGCCGAAGTTTCGCAGCGTGCTCGGGAGCATGGGGGGCGCGACCAGGTTGATCGCGTATTCGAGCGCATGGATAAAGACGAGAGCGGGGAGATCGAGTTGCTTGAATTGGCGGCATCGCAGCTGAATCGAAACGTTCGGATCCTTGATCGGCATAGTGCCCGTGGGTATGAGGAAATGGATCACGACGGCGATGGATTGGTTGCCGTTCAAGAGTATCTCGACAGCCCAAAAGCGAAACAAGCGCTCGACAGTGGCCAAGAGCCTGGATTCGTAGCGAGTCTCTTCAAGCGGATTGACCTCAACAGCAGCACGGTCGTCGGACCTTTTGAGTGGATCCAGGCATTGGGTCCGGAGAAGCAATTGATGGATGCGGATTCGGCCGCCGTATTCGCCGCGATTGACCGCAATGATGACGGCTCGATCGATGTTGCCGAGCATAAAGCTATCGATCCCGGTGAGCTCATGGTCGATGTTTCCGTTTTCACTACGATCGATTTAAACGGGAACCGTGAGGTGGGGCCGCGGGAATTTGCTCGGGCGACCACCATGGTGGCAGGACCCGATGTGAATCCGGAAATGATGGATCGGTTCAAGGATCTCGATCGAAACCGCGACGGCGCGTTGAGTCGGAGGGAGTATTCGAAAAGCCGCATGGTGGAGAAATTCGCCCGCAGCCGGGAGATGGAGGACGCGATGTTTAGTAAGGCTGACCACAACCGTGACGATGAAATTGATTTGCAGGAATTTGCCGATTCAGTTTCCGGACGGCGCAAATTCGATTTCGGGCCGCCTGGCAAGGGGCCTCCAGGCAAGGGTAAGGGCAAGGGCCGGTAGCTGTTTGCGAGATAGCGACAACTGCGGACGTTCAGCTCACGAGCTTACCGTCTGCCAATACCAACTGACGATCACCGGTTTGAGCCAACTCGTTGTCGTGGGTAACGACGACCAGAGTTTTGTCCTGTTCACCAGTCATTTCCAACAGTGCCGCCATCACCTCACTGCCAGTTTTAGAGTCCAGATTACCGGTTGGCTCGTCAGCGAAGATGATTTCAGGATCGTTGATGAGAGAGCGGGCGATCGCGACGCGTTGTTGCTCACCGCCCGATAGTTCTGTTGGCAAATGATTCAGCCGATCAGCCAGTCCAATCCGAGCCATCATTTCTTTGGCCCTTTCTTCCGCAATCTTGCGTCCGATCATGGCTGGCAACAGCACGTTCTCGATTGCCGTCAGCTCCGGGAGCAAAAAATAGTGCTGAAAGACATAACCCATGAATTGATTACGAATCCGAGCCTGATCATGAGCGGGGAGATCATAGAGGGACTTTCCATTGATCTCGACCGAGCCCTGATTCGGTCGTTCCAATCCGGCCAGCGTGTAGAGAAGCGAGGTTTTGCCGGCACCTGAGGCACCGCAAAGAAAGAGCTTTTCCCCCCGCTTCACCTTCAGATCCACTCCGCGGAGCACTTCGATCTTCTTTTCACCAATGGTAAAAGCTCGGTGAAGATCGACTCCGCAGATGTGGGATTCCTGGGCGGACATGAGGGTGGGAGGAGTCCTGGCGGCTGCCTGAATTCCCGATGGTGCAGAACAACTCTGCGGCTTACTCGCCGAGAGCGTATCGCGTAAATCGGCGAATGATCAGGTTCTCACCCAACTCACCAATTTTCGACTTCAGCAAGTCTTCGATCGTTTTGTCAGGGTCTTTGATGTAGCCCTGCTCCAACAAGCAGATCGTGCTGTAAAACTTGTTCATCTTGCCTTCGAGAATCTTCTCCAGCGCTTTAGCTGGCTTGTCTTTCATTTGCTCAGCAAAGATCTCTTTCTCCTTCGCCGCCACTTCTTCAGGAACCTCGTCGCGGGAAACATATTGGGGAGCGGCCGCAGCGATATGCAGCGTGATGTCCTTCACGAAGTCCCGGAATTGATCGTTCTTCGCGACGAAGTCTGTATCGCAATTGATTTCGAGCAGCACGCCAATACGGCCTTCCATGTGAATGTAGGAGGCCACGGCGCCTTCCTTGGCTTCGCGACCGGCTTTCTTCTCTGCGACTTTGGCATCGCGCTTGCGAAGTTCCGTGATTGCCTTCTCCAGGTCGCCCTCTGTAGCAGCGAGGACTTCTTTGCAAGCCATCATCGGCGCGCCGGTTTTGTCTCGGAGTTCTTTTACCAGTTTGGCGTCAATTTTTGCAGACATCTTTAGAGGCTCGTGAGTGTTGGTAGAATGAGGTGAGTCAGGGGGACTCGTTAGACAACCTTGCCCTTCATCGTGAGGATGGGCTCGATCAGTTTTTGAAGGATGAGGCGAATGGAGCGAATCGCATCGTCATTTGCAGCCACTGGGTAGTCGATCAGATCAGGATCGGCATTGCTGTCGACCAATGCGACGATGGGAATGCCGAGCTTCATGGCTTCATGCACCGCAATTTTCTCGCGAGCCGAGTCGACGATCACCAGGGCGTCGGGATACTTTTCCATTTTGCGGATTCCGTTCAGGTTGCGCTGCAACTTGGCGCGTTCCCGCCCGAGAGAGGCCAACTCCTTCTTACTCATCTTTTTGAATTCAGGAGTACGCTCCAAACCTTCGAGGTAGTCGAGGCGCTTAACGCTTTTGCGAATCGTCTCCAAGTTGGTCAGGGTTCCGCCCAACCAGCGGTTGTTCACGAAAAATTGATCGCAGGCCTCTGCGGCTTCGCGAACCGCGTCCTGTGCCTGGCGTTTGCATCCAACGAAGAGGACCTTCTTTCCGCTATCGACCAGATCGGCCAAGTAGTTGGCGCTCGTCTCAACCTGCTTCAGGGTTTCCTCAAGGTTGATGATGTGGATCGCGTTGCGCTCTTCCAGAATGAAGGGCTTCATTCTTGGATTCCATTTGCGGCTCTGGTGACCATAATGAACACCGGCTTCAACCAGCTCGACTAGGGCTTCTTGTGACATAGAATTGGGTGCTGCCTTTCAACCAAGACAGCGGGTGTGTTTCGCCGAGACTCACCGGCTGGTTAACTCTTCCGCGTTTTGCGGACGTCTCGACTCTTGAATCAAATATTCCGGTGAAGAGCGGCCCGTAGAATGGCGCTTGTTGACGGGAAATCAAGCCGAATTCAATCGACTTTTTCCCGCGTAAAACGGGTTCGGCAGCCTTTGGATGGTAAACGTCATAATTCTCGGAAAGTTGATTGCCCTTCCCGTCACAATCGCGTCAACATTCCCCCTGCATGAAACCCCTTTTGCCCCTGTTCTTTCTTCTCCTCGCTTCCGCTGTTTCTGCGGCGGAGAAGCCCAACGTTCTTCTCATTCTCGCTGACGACCTCGGGTATTCGGATTTGGGATGTTACGGCGGGGAAATCGCGACACCCAATCTTGACGCGATCGCTGAAAATGGGCTGCGATTCACTCAATTCTACAACACGGCACGTTGTTGGCCGACCCGGGGTTCCCTCATGACTGGCTACTATGCGCAGCAAATCCGCCGCGACAAAATTCCGGGGATTCCGGCAAGTGGGGGAGGGAACACTGGAATCCGTCCGAAGTGGGCTCCTCTCCTTTCCTCATTGCTGAAGCCTCAGGGGTATCGTTCTTATCATGTCGGCAAGTGGCATATCGACGGCATGCCACTCAAAAATGGTTTTGATCGCTCCTATTACCTCAAAGATCAGAGCCGCTTCTTCAGTCCCAACCGACATTGGTTGGATGATAAACCTCTTCCCACGGTCAAGCGAGATTCTGGCTATTACGGAACCATTGAGCTGGCGAACCGCGCTGTTGAATTTCTCGACCAGCACGAAGCTGAGCACGCCGAAAATCCGTTTTTCTGCTATCTCGCCTTTGCCGCGCCCCATTTTCCTCTCCATGCCCTGCCGGAAGATATTGCCAAATATAAAGACACCTACCAAAAGGGTTGGGACGAGATTCGCGCGGAGCGTTTTGCCAAACTCCAGGACCTCGGGATTTACAACGGTAAACTTTCGGACGTCGAAATCGACTTGGGTCCTCCATATCATTTTCCGGATCATCTCGAAATTCTTGGGGAAGGAGAAGTCAACCGGCCGCTTCCGTGGGATGAGCTTTCCGAATCCCAGCAAGAGTTTCAGGCAATGAAAATGGCCATTCATGCGGCGATGATCGATCGGATGGATCAGGAAATTGGGCGAGTGCTTGGCAAGATCCGCGAGATGGGGCAATTGGAGAACACGCTGGTTCTCTTTCTGTCTGACAACGGGGCCAGTGCCGAAATTATGGTCCGGGGAGACGGGCACGATCCGGATGTACCGATGGGGTCGGCATCGACCTATCTCTGTCTGGGGCCAGGTTGGTCGACCGCCTGCAATACCCCGTTTCGGAGACACAAAACCTGGACTCATGAAGGAGGCAGTTCGACGCCACTGGTCGTCTCCTGGCCCGCTGGAATCTCAGCTCGGGGCGAATTGAGAACCAATCCCGGCCATGTCATTGACGTGGTTCCGACGATTCTCGACCTCGTCGGTTCCCAGGCTCCCAAGAAGTGGGAAGGGGTGAAAGTGCCTTCTCCCCCGGGAAAAAGCCTGAAAGCCGTGTTCGCGAAAGATGGCACGGTCGAGCACGACTCGCTGTGGTGGTTTCACGATGGCCACAAAGCCATTCGACAAGGCGATTGGAAACTGGTTTCGGCAAAGGGCGAGCCATGGGAACTCTTTGAGATCAGCAAAGACCGCGCCGAATCCCAAAACCTCAGTCGCAAGTTCCCGGAGCGGGTTCGGGGACTCGAGGCAGAGTGGAATCGGCAAATGGAGACATTTTGGGAAATGGCGAAGCAGGATTTGCCGAAGCGGTAGGGTGTTTCTTCCGGCTTCATAGTCGTAGAGCGGGTCTCGGAATCTTGATTCCGCGAAGCTGCCTTGGTCGATTTCCGCCAGTTGTTCGGGCCCCGTGGTGGTTCGATTTGGTCAGTCTAAGGCCCAAACGGCGACAGGATGCACAAATTGCGGTTAATCAGGCCTGAGTCTTACTTTTGGAATAAAAAATGCTTACTGAGAGGGTGCTCATGCTGACTGATACCCCTGAACAGAAGTATGCCCATCAGGTTGATCCTTTGCCGGATATCGGACCCAACCGCGATGGAAGGGTATTACTCGTCGGCAGCGAAGCCGTTTTTCTCCGAGTTTTGAAGTTCGGCTTGGAGTTTTCCGGCAAACATCGGGTTTATTGTGCTCAAACGACGAAAACCGCCATCTCAGCCTGCAA
>JBCDHN010000178.1:0-6546 GCA_038749915.1 Verrucomicrobiota bacterium
AGCAGCAGCGTAATCTGACTGCTGTTGACCGCTTCTCTCAGCGTCACGAAAGTGCAGCTCAGCCCGCTCAATCGCGATACTATCAGGATCTCATTCCGCTCAATGCACCGAAATCCGGGGAGCAGTATGCCTTTGAAGTGGATCTGGACGCCTGCAGTGGTTGCAAGGCTTGCGTCAGTGCCTGCCACAGTCTGAATGGACTTGATGAAGGGGAGTCCTGGCGGGATGTTGGGGCTCTGCTGGCAAAGGAAGCTGAAGTTCCATCTCAACAAACAGTGACAACCGCATGTCATCATTGTGTTGACCCGGCGTGTGCAAACGGTTGCCCAACGATGGCCTATCATAAGGACGAGGAGACGGGAATCGTCCGCCACCTTGACGATCAATGTATTGGGTGTCGATATTGCGAGCTCAAATGTCCTTACGAAGTTCCCAAATTCAATGATCGTCTCGGAATCGTAAGGAAGTGCGATATGTGCCAATCTCGCCTCGAAGTCGGGGAGGCCCCTGCCTGTGTTCAAGCGTGTCCCAATGAGGCGATTCGGATCCGGGTTGTTGCAAAGGAGGAGATTGTTCAAGGGGCGACAGCAACCACCAACCTCTTGCCGGGAACGGTTTCATCTGACTACACGCAGCCCACGACCCGGTATAAGAATCTGCGAAACGAATCTGTTTCGGTGCCTTCAGATGAAGGAAAATTTCATCCGGCTCACGGACATTTCCCCCTCGTTTGGATGCTTGTCTTAACGCAGATGGGAGCGGGAATGACCATCGCTGATTGTGTTTCACGTTGGCTCCTGCCGGGCTACACGGCTTGGCAGCCTCTCGCTTTGGCTCTGGCTGTTTCTCTTGCCGGTCTGGCGGGTAGTGTGCTTCATCTGGGGCGGCCACTCCAAGCCTGGCGCGCATTCCTCGGATGGCGAACGTCGTGGCTAAGTCGCGAGATCATCGTTTTTGGAGGTTGGTCAGCGGCTTTGATGGGTTACATGGGCGCAGCTCTTATTGGGAAATGGCCGATGCTCACGCTGAGCATCGGAGGAGCTGCTTCCGTGGCTGGAATCATCGGGATCTTTACGTCGGTCATGGTCTACGCGGATACGAGACGTGAATTCTGGGCGTTCCCTCTCACGCTCTTTCGCTTCTTCGCGACCGCTTTGACCGCCGGATTGCTTCTTTCTCCTTTAGCGGGACTTGGCATGGTGCCGATTGCTGCGTTGTTGGCCTATGACGCTTCGTTAGTGTTATGGGCACCCCCAAAGTTCAGGAAGCAGCAGCGCCTGATGCAGGGTGCTCTCAAAAATCTCACGTTCGCGCGATTCGTCTTTGGAATCATGGCCATGCTTCTGTTGGCAAATCCTCTCTTGGCTTTGGGAGCCTTTCTATTTTCGGAACTGGCAGGGCGGGCATTGTTCTTTCGAGCGGTTGATGAACCGAAGATGCCTGGATGAACGCCAAACGGTTCATCGAAGGGAAGTTTCGCGCTTTTGACGGTCCCCTGACGGAGCAGTTGCTGAGAGAACCCGGAAAGTTTGGGTTGGGACAACTGCCGCGTAGTTTGGACCCAGATGCGACCACCTCCATGATCTGCGGATTCTGTTCGACGGGATGCTCTCTCAATGTTCATCTCAGAGACGGGCAGGCGATCAATTTGTCTCCGGATCCCGACTACCCGGTCAACCTCGGCATGGCCTGTCCGAAAGGCTGGGAATCGTTGACGCCGCTTGCCGCTGACGATCGGGCAACGCGCCCTCTCGTTCGCTCTTCCTCGGGCCAACCGTTGCAGGCGACTGACTGGAAAAGCGCGGCAACCGTTTTTTGTGAGCGCATGCGCCAGGTGCAGCAGGAGCATGGACCTGAATCGGCCGCTTTCCTGAGTACCGGCCAGATCTGCACGGAGGAAATGGCCTTGCTCGGTGCCTTTGCGAAATTCGAAATGGGGATGATCCACGGAGATGGAAATACCCGTCAGTGCATGGCGACCGCTGTCACCGCCTACAAGGAATCGTTCGGATTTGATGCTCCGCCCTACACTTATCAGGACTTTGAAGACTCCGACGTCATTGTCTTGATCGGGTCGAATCTCTGCATTGCCCATCCCATCCTTTGGCAAAGAGTACTCCGGAATCGAAACGGCCCGGAAATCATCGTCGTCGATCCGCGCAAAACCGAGACAGCGATGCAGGCGACTCAACACGTGGCCCTGAGCCCAAAGTCAGACTTGACGCTTCTCTATGGAATCGCCCAGCTTCTGATTCAGAACAACTGGCTGGATCAAGACTATATCGAAGCCCACACCAGCGGCTTTGCAGCATTCAAGAAGCATGTCGCTTCTTTTACTGCGGAACGAGTCAGCGAAATCTGCGATGTTTCAGTCTCAGAGCTGACGCAGGTGGCTCGGAAGATCGGGGAGGGGAAACGCGTCTCACTCTGGTGGACGATGGGGGTCAATCAGAGCTACGAAGCGACTCGAACCGCTCAAGCGATCATCAATATCGCGTTGATGACGGGAAACATCGGGCGTCCGGGCACGGGGGCGAATTCGATCACAGGGCAGTGCAATGCGATGGGGTCGCGCCTGTTTAGCAATACCACGAATCTCCTTGGAGGGCACGATTTCCTCAATCCCGAGCATCGTCATAAGGTGGCCGAAATTCTGGAGATGGATGTTGGCAAAATTCCGGATCAACGCAGCTGGGCTTATGATCAGATTGTTGATGGGATTGAGTCGGGAAAAATTAGAGCGCTGTGGATGATCGCCACCAATGGCGCGCATTCATGGGTCCAGCAAAATAGGTTTCGAGACCTGCTCTCCAAGTTGGACTTCTTCGTTGTTCAGGATATCTATCCGACCACGGAAACGGCTGCCCTTGCCGATCTCTTCCTGCCCGCAGCGGGTTGGGGAGAAAAAGATGGAACGCTGATCAATTCAGAGCGTCGCATCGGGCTCGTCAAGCGGGTCAGCCAATCCCCGGGTGAAGCGCTCGCGGATTTTTCGATTTTTCGTTATCTGGCGACAACCTGGGGCGCCGGAAGTTGGCTTGAAAAGTGGAAAACCCCCGAGGACGCGTTCCAGATTCTCAAGCAGTTGAGTGCGGATCAACCGTGCGACATTCGTGGGATTGGAGGCTATCGGGAAATTGATGAATCCGGAGGGATTCAATGGCCATTGCCAAAGAAGACCGCGTCCATCGAAACGCACCGGCAGCTTTTTACCAATGGCAGGTTTTACACTGAGGACGGCCGGGCTCGATTTGTATTTGATGATCCGCGGTCCAATCCGGAGATGCCTGATGAAGAATACCCGCTTTGTTTGCTTACGGGAAGAGGTAGTTCAGCCCAGTGGCATACGGAGTCGCGAACCGGGAAGTCGGAGATCCTCAAAAAGCTCCGTCCCAAAGAGAGCTATGCAGAAATCAATCCCGAGGATGCAGAAGCCTTGGGAATTCTCAATGGAGATCGAATTACGGTTAGGTCTCGGCGCGGCAAGCTCAGTCTCAGTGCGATGGTGACCGCAACCGTCAAACCAGGGCAGATCTTTATCCCGATGCACGATCCCCGGGTTAATCGTCTGACCCTGTCATCGTTTGACCCAATTTCCCGCCAGCCGAACTACAAGGCCTGTGCCGTCAACGTTGAGCGGATCTGACCTTTTGGGGAAGTCGTCAACCGACTAGACTAGCACCAAGGGATAGTCTTGAGATTCGTGGCGGTTTGGATGTTGAGATTGGTCTGCGGAAGCGCTTAGTCTTGGGAATATGAAACTCCTTTCGACGCTTGTTTTGGTTCTCATTCCCCTGTCCATGACAGGGGCGGCAGATCGCCCCAACATCATCTACATCATGGCCGACGACCTTGGTTGGGCCGAACTCGGAAGCTACGGGCAGGAGAAAATCAAGACGCCCAATCTCGATCGGCTCGCGGCAGAGGGGATTCGCTTCACCCAGCACTACACCAGTGCTCCTGTCTGCGCGCCGGCGCGTTATTCGCTCATGACTGGACGGCATGCCGGTCATTCCGTGGTGCGAAACAATTTTGAGATCGGGAGTTGGGAATCTCATCAAGGACAATACCCGATGCCTGCCGATGAGATCACGATTGCCGAGATGCTGAAAGAGGAAGACTATGCTACGGGCGCCTTCGGCAAATGGGGCATCGGTCAACCCGGCTCGGAAGGCGATCCTCTCAAGCAGGGATTCGATCGCTTCTACGGCTACAATTGTCAGCGCCATGCCCACAACCTGTTCCCGGAATATATTGTGGATCAGGACGAGCGCGTCCCGCTCGAGGGTAACATGGCAACAGTTTACGGAAAGCAGTACGCACCGCATCTTATCGCTGAGGCTGCGCTCGATTTTGTCGATCAGAACAAGGACAAGCCCTTTTTTATGTATTACCCCACCGTCATTCCTCACCTCGCATTGCAGGTGCCTTACAACGAGCTGTCCCAATATATTAACGAATGGGATGAGACTCCCTATATCGGCAAAAGCTACCAACCGCATCCAACGCCCCGTTCCGCTTACGCCGCCATGATCTCGCACATGGATCGCCAGATTGGACGTCTCATGGCCAAGTTGGAAGAGCACGGTCTCGCCGAGAATACCGTCATCTTTTTTACGTCTGACAATGGCACCACCTTTCTCAAGGAGCAGGTGGATAACGAGTTCTTCAATAGCGTCGCCGGACTTCGTGGATTAAAAGGCGAAGTCTACGAAGGCGGCATCCGGGTTCCCATGATTGTACGCTGGCCCGGAACAATCGAGGCGGGACGAATCACGGATCACCAGAGCGCGCACTATGATGCCCTCGCCACGATCGCGGACATCACCGGCATCCAACCAGAATCCGATCACGACGGCATCAGCTACCTCCCAACGCTTCTCGGGAAAAAGCAACCCACGCACGATTATCTCGTCTGGGACTTCGCTGGCTATGGCGGGCAGGTCGCCCTGCGTCAAGGAAGCTGGAAAGCGGTCATCAGGAACCTTCACAAGAACGCCGATGCCAAAATGGAGCTCTACGATCTTAACAAGGATCCTTCAGAATCCCGGGACCTCGCAGAAACCTTTCCAGGGAGAGTTGCGGGAATGACGCAAACGCTGATCGATGCCCGAGACGAGCCCAAAGTCGAGAGATTCCGGTTTTGGAAGTATTGAGGAGGGCGGAAGACTTCTGATCGGACCCGGTGGGGGCGTTCTTCAAACGGGCATGTGGCATTGCGCTACTCAATCAATGCCCAGCAGTTGCCGCGTCGTCTTCATCAGCACTTCCTCAACCGTCGGGGCGGTCCGGGAGACCCGGCTGACTTCATACCCACCTTGCTTGTAGGCGATCGCCGTGCCGATGTAGCCCGGCCCTCCGTCTCCATAGGCTGCCACAGTAACGAAGTCGTCAGGGCGCATTGCCTTGGCGGCGAGCTGATATTCAACGAACAACTCTCCCGGGAAAAAGAGAAGGTTCGCTTCGCCGATCCGAAGCCGGTTGATGTCGATCTTGCGCCCTTCCTTCCAGCGGCGGTAAAACACCAGGTCCCGCGCTGCCCGAATCATCGTTCTCGGCTCCGTTTCCGGATTGGTCAGCTCAGCGTGGAGTTCTTCCTCGGTGTAACGTCCCCGCCAGGGCAATTGAACAGGCGCCGTCCTCCAGTTCAAATCCGCCGCTGTTACTACGGCCTTCGTCTGCTTCTCCCAAGCGATTTTCATTCCGTCATGGACACGCTCCGTCAGCGCGATACGGGCTTCAGGTGATCCATCGTTGTATTTCCCTGCAGCCACATCTCCACCAGCGCCGTCGAAGTGAATGTGCAGGGCTCCGGTTTCAATGGTGCGCTGATTTCGGGCCAAACCGACCGTGTCCGGCGTTATTCCACCGCGTCCGTAATAGCTCTGGGGATGAGAGGCATAGAACGTCAGCACGGCCAGAGGTTCATCCTCATTCCAAAACGCAACGAGATCGAGTTCCGGGTCGATCGTCCCTTCGGGGGCGGCCTTGGCTTTCTGGCTCCGGGGCGAGCTCATCCGACCGAGCGTCAGCTTACCGTTTTCACCAATGATTCGGCGATTTGAGGCAAACTTCTCCACCATCCCGCTCCCAAGTCCCACCTGAGTCACCGGCTTCTTTGATTTCACCGACTCCCTTACCGCTTCCGCTGTGTTTGCGACCGCCTGGTCGTGTGCGTCCTCCCGTGACATCACATCCTTCAACCCCTGCGCTTCAAGCAACTTCGATGCGCTCAGATCATAGCCGGGCGAGTCGTGATTGTGGAGGACATGCATCGAAACCCGCCCGGGCGTCGTTTCGGCTGCTTCCGCGAGAGCCTCGCGCCAGGCATCATGACTTTCATTGGCGATCACCACGAAATCCGCCACGCAAAGCACGATCGGTTGACCCTCACCGTGAATCACTACGCCACGTGCCGTCAGGGGGACTTCGACCTTCGCTGCTGGTTTGATGTTGCTGAAGCAGAGTGGAGAACCCAACGGCGGGGTGACATCGGCGGAAAAGGTGGAAATGGTTAAATCTGCCGCAGGAATGAATCCAGCTCCG
>JBCDHN010000179.1:0-6531 GCA_038749915.1 Verrucomicrobiota bacterium
CCGACCTGATCCTTGGATTTGGCCAAACCACGAGGCAGGACATCCACCGCGCCGGAGGCGGTTGCCATTCCGTCTACTCGCGTTCACTACCTCCAATGAAACGGCTGTCGCTCAAGAACCAAGTCGAACTGGATTTGGAGCGTCGACTTTACACCGGTGGAGGCACGCGGCATTTCGTGGTGAACGCGACCAAGGTGGCGCAAGAATTGCGTGACGAATACAATGTTGCCGAGGAGCGAATCAGCGTGATCCACACCCCTGTCGATCTCGAACGCTTTCGGCCGGGTCAGGAATCCAAGCCCGCACTTCGCGGTCAGCTCCATCCGAATCGTGATCCGGAGCGGCCTGCGTTTCTCTTCGTGTCGCTCAATCATCGGCGCAAAGGTCTCGATGCTCTGCTGGAAATCTGGCCGGAAATTGACGCGGATCTCTGGATCGCCGGAGCGCCATCCAATGGGCATTACCTGAACCAAATCCGGGAACTGGAAATCGAAGATCAGGTCGTCTGGCTCGGAAAAAGAGACGATCTTCCCGACTTCTATCGGGCCGCAGATGCGTTCGTGCATCCGACCCTTTATGATGCCTGCGCCAACACCGTTCTCCAAGCCATGGCATCGGAGTTGCCAACCATCGTTTCAGCCAACGACGGCGCCAAGGACTTCATCGAACACGAGGAAACCGGGCTGTTGCTGCAAGATCCAACAGATCCCCGTGAACTCCACGGCCACGTTTCCCGGATCCTCGCGTTCTCTGCCGATGACCGAAACGAGCTTGGCAAGCGGGCCCGAAACCGCGTTTCCTCACAAACCTGGCCCAATCATCTCGCGGCTTGGAACAACATTTTTGAGTTGATGTTGAAGGAAGGATAGCGAATCCCATTCTCAAAAGCCGTGTCCATCCTCTTCACCTGCAACCAATGCGAAGGCCAACTTCAGGCACCAGGCAATCTGCGTGGTGCACCCGTCAAATGCCCCCATTGTGGAGAGTTCATTCGCGTGCCGGATACTCCACCTCCGCCGGGCTCGAAGGAGAAGGAAGGCTTGAGCCAGAGCGTGGTGCGAAAGATCACGGAAGCGGCCGGGGTTGAACGCATCCGCGGATTCGATGTGCGGGCCTTCTTCTCCGAAGTCTTTCGCAAGCATCCCGAAGAGTCGATCGACAATCATTTTACCGTGGGCAGTCCGTCCACCACGCCGCCGTTGAGTGAAATTGAGACGAGTTGGCCGCGACCGTGGGTCTTCTTCCGCGTTTTTGTCGGTGCGATTGTCCTGTACCTCTTGTTTTCCCAAGGCTATTCCCGAACTCAGAATCCGAACCTGATTCCCGGTTTGATTCTGGTGGGCTCATTCGCCGTTCCCATGGCCATGCTGATCCTGTTTTTTGAGATCAACGTCCGCCGGAATGTTTCCGCCTATCAGGTGCTTCGCTTGATGCTGGTCGGGGGCGTCATCTCGATCATGGTCTCGCTGTTTCTGTTTTCCCTTTCGGAGAAGACCAGTATTGACGACTGGTTGGGACACTCGGTGATCGGGCTCGCCGAAGAGGCCGCGAAAGTGTTGGCCCTGCTGGTAGTCGTGAATCAGCGCCGCTTTGACTACACCCACAACGGCTTGCTGTTCGGTGCTGCGGTCGGCACCGGCTTCGCCGCTTTTGAAACCGCGGGATATGCTCTTCAAGCGCTGCTGACGAGCCAGGATATTCGTCAGGTCTATGACGTCCTCTTTCTTCGTGGACTGCTCTCGCCGCTTGCCCACATCGTCTGGACCGCCATTTGTGGAGCAGCGCTCTGGAGGGTGAAGCGCGAACGTCGTTTTCGATTGAGCCACCTTTTTCATCCCAACTTTCTGCGGGTTTTTACGATCGCCGTTCTTCTCCACATGACATGGAACAGTTCCTGGCAAGGGCTGGTGAAGTTTGCCGGAATTGGCCTGATCGCCTGGGTTATCGTGCTCGGATTTATCCAGACGGGGCTGCGCGAAATCGCCATCGAGAAGGCGAATCAGCGAACGGGCCAAGGTTGAAAGGCGGAATTTTCTCTGGCCCGTCCTTTTTTGGAGTGATACCGGTGGGGTTGAACCCAAATCCTCCAACCATGAAAATGCTCCCACGATCGTTCGTTCAGCTAAGCCTCGCTGCCCTGGCGGCAGTCCTTCTGAGCAGTTGTTATTATACTCCCAGCTACAGTCATTCCCACCGCGGAGCAGTTCACGGAGCGTTGATTGGAGGGGGAACCGGAGCCCTGATTGGATCTGCCAGCGGAAACGCCGGCGAAGGAGCGATTATTGGAGCCTTGGCAGGAGCAGTGGGAGGCTCGATCATCGGAAATTCCAGAGACAGAAGGTATGGATACAGCGGCTCCAGCTATTACCGTTACCCAAGCAGCTATCGGAGCGGCTACTACTACCCGACCGCTTACAGTCGTTCCTACGGTCGCACGTATAGCCGCAGCGGCTACTACACCCCGAGCGTCTACCGCGGAAGTTACGCCCATCCCGGATTCTATCGACGGACGGGACGCTACGGCTGGTAGAACTTGATCACCCAGTTCGTTCGTTAGACGAAATCAGCTTCCGAATCCTGCTTCCAGGGCTCAATGCGCCGTGGAGGGAACGCCAGACCGCATTCCTGGCTTTCCAGGGTCAGATTGGGATTGTATCCCGGATCATGGCGGATGACTTCACCCCACTTTCGATGAAGTGCCCGCGTTTCTTCTTTCACCTTCTCCTTTCGCTCGGGAGTCTGCTCCGCTTCACCACGGCTCGCGCTCTCGTGATGGAATAGTCGGGCAAATGGCGTGTAGAGCGTGCGATACCCTGCCTCGTTCAGCTTGAGACAGAGATCGACATCGTTATAAGCCACGGCAAACGCTTCTTCATCCAAGCCACCAACATCGAGGTATTTCTGACGATTGACGACGAGACAAGCTCCCGTAACGGCAGAAAGGCTCTGCACCATGTTGGCGCGATTTGCGTGTCCATAAAAGCTCCATGGTAGACCGTAAAAGAGGTGCCCGGCAGCGTCCAGGTATCCCAGAAAGATGCCAGCGTGTTGCAGCAGCCCCTCTCGGAAATGGAGCTTTGCGCCAACCGCTCCAATCTCCGGGCGAACCGCTTGAGCCACCATCGCATGAAGCCACTCGGCATGATTCGCTTCAATGTCGTTGTTGATCAACCCGATGAACTCCGTATCGCAATGCTGAACCGCCTCGTTGTTCAGCTTGGAAAAGTTGAACGGTCCCGGCACCTTCAACACCTCCGCATCCTCACGCTTCTCCAGCTCTGCCAGATAGGAGATCGTTTCCGGATCATCCGACTCATTATCGACCACGAGGAAGCGGTAGTTGGAATAGTCGGTCAGCTTGGTGATGCTCTCGATACAAGGGCGTAACAACTCCACCCGATTTCGGGTCGGAATAATGAGGGTGACCGAAGGCGCCGGTTCCGGCAGATGCCGATTGAGCCAATGCGTGTTCTCTTTCGTCACTTCAATTTTGTCATCCGACCGGCCGATCCGTTCCAGGTGCTGCTCAACGGCGCTGAGTCCAGCCGTTTGCGCGTAGGGCTTCTCATCCAGTTTCTGTGCCGTGCTCCCTTCGATCATTCGCCAGTGATAGAGAATATGAGGAATGTGCCGAACATTCTGAGACTTCTCGATGACGCGAAGCGCCAGATCCCAATCCTGGCTGCCTTCCATGCCGACGCGAAATCCTCCGATCTCCCGAATCAGCGCCGTACGATAGCAGCCGAGATGGGAAATGCAGTTTTGAGAGGTCAGCAGATCGTAGTTCCAATCCGGCTTGAAATACGGATCGCTGCGAACGCCGCGAACATCAATCTTGTCCTCATCCGAGTAAATCAGATCCACCTCCGGATGCTCAAGGATTTCGTTGGCGACCAAGTATAAGGCATGGAGCGGTAATTCGTCATCGTGATCCAGGAGGACGATGAACTCCCCGGTCACAAGTTCGATCGCGCTGTTGGATGCTGCCGAGATGTGGCCGTTCTCCTCCCGGAAGTTGACTTTGATTCGAGAATCCCGCGCGGCATATTCCTCCAAAACCTTGCGCACGTGCGGCTTCGGTGAGTTGTCATCCGCGATACAAAACTCCCAATCGCCATAGAGCTGATTCACCACTGAATCGAGACAGAGGCGCAGGTAACGTTCGGGCGGATTGTAGACCGGCATCACCACGCTCAACAACGGCTTGCGCTCGAACGTCTCAATGTGAGAGCGGATCGCGGTCTTGTCTGCCTGGGTCAGGGTGTCGTATTGCTGGACCCAGGATGCGTAGCTGTAGTCCTCCGGCTTTACCCAGGGCCACATTACCAATGGAGTCTGAAACTGGAGGCGCTCCAACTCGTGCCACTTTTTGTCCTGCGTTTTGTATTCCAGAATGACTTCGCTCTTTCCGGGAGGTAACTCGATATCCGCACGAAACCCACTGTAATCCGCCAGCGGGCAATCCTGATACATGTGCCCCACGGCAAACCTGGCGTTCTTCCGATTGATCTTGAATTCGCGATCTCCGACCCTCGCCCGCATTCCCCGAAGCGCTTCACCATTGCGATCGAAACACCATCCCTTGATCGAGGCATTGCGCGTTTTCAACTTCGTCAGCCCTTCCGTGGGCCACTCGATCGCGTGAAGAATTTCAACAGGTTTGCTCATCGGCAGGCCGTCTATTTTCAGCAGGATGTTCCGGCAAACAAGGAGATTTACGTTTGGATGCTTCTGCCGTGGATCCCGGCTCCCAAGCCGTTAAAATTTGCCTTTCATTCTCGATTTTTTCCGGTGGGAAGATTGCCGGGTTCGATTGGGGGCAGACCGGATCGCAGGCAAAATAGCCGGAAGGACGTGAACTTAAGAACTTGAAATCAGTTCCTTCAACGGCGGAGCGAATTTGGTCAGATTGATCCCCTCTACCGCTGCCTTGTATTCTTCAAAGCTGGGGATTCTCCCAAGGATGGCGGATAGGACCACAACCGGTGTGGAGGAAAGCAACGATTCCCCTTTTTTGCGATCGGAGTCCTCAACAACCCTTCCTTGAAACAGACGAGTGGAAGTCGCCATGACGGTATCACCTTTTTCCGCTTTTTCTTGATTCCCCATGCACAAGTTACAACCGGGTCTCTCAAGATACATCATTTTGTCGTATTCGGTCCGAGCGGAACTCTTGGGATCGCTGTCATCGAATACAAAACCCGAATATTTTTGAAGCATCTCCCAATCTCCCTCTTCCTTGAGTTCGTCGATTATATTATAAGTCGGCGCCGCCACGACCAGAGGCGCATGAAACTCGACCTCTCCCTGTTGCTCTTCCAAGTTCTTGAGCATTTGAGAAACGATCTTCAAATCACCCTTGTGAACCATGCATGAGCCGACAAAGCCAAGATCGACTTCTTTCGTGCCTCCATAGTAGGAGAGGGCTCGGATCGTATCATGCGTGTAGCGCTTGGAGACATCATCATTGTTGACATCCGGATCAGCAATCATGGGCTCGATGACCTGATTCAGATCGACGACAAATTCCGCAAAGTATTTGGCATTGGCATCTGGAGTTAACGCCGGCTTCTCTCCCGACGTGATCTCGGCAATCCTCTGATCTGCTCGATCAATCAACCCTTGGAGGACCTGCTTTTGGTTGTCCATCCCCTTGTCGATCATGATCTGGATGCGGCTTTTGGCGATCTCCAGAGACTCGATCAGCGTTTCATCCTGGGAGATGCAGATGGATGCTTTTGCTTTCATCTCCGCGGTCCAGTCGGTGAAGGTAAAAGCCTGATCGGCAGGCAGGGTGCCGATGTGAACCTCAATGACCCTTCCTTGAAAAACGTTATCTCCGAATTTCTTTAACATTTGAGCCTGGGTCGCATGAACCACATCACGAAAATCCATATGAGGCTTCAAGTCGCCCTCAAAGGTCACCTTGACTGACTCGGGGATTGGCATGGTGGCCTCGCCGGTAGCGAGCGCCAAGGCGACCGTTCCAGAATCAGCTCCAAAAGCGACTCCCTTGGACATTCTGGTATGAGAGTCACCTCCGATAATGATTGCCCATTCGTCAACCGTGAGATCGTTCAACACCTTATGGATCACATCCGTCATCGCGTGATAGTCACCTTCGGGGTCACGTGCCGTGATGAGTCCAAACCCATTCATGAACTTCATGAGCTTGGGAATGTTGGCCTGCGCTTTCTTATCCCAGACCGAAGCGGTATGACAGCCCGACTGGTAAGCGCCATCAACTGTTGGTGAAATGACCGTAGCGGCCATGGACTCCAACTCTTGGGAAGTCATCAATCCCGTCGTATCTTGTGATCCAACGATGTTCACCTTCACCCGGACATCAGACCCGGCGTGGAGAACCACTCCTTCCGTCACTCCCACAGCGTTCTTATTGAAGATTTTCTCCACGGCGGTGAGTCCCTGACCCTCATGCGAGATCTCTCGCGAAGGGGCAAAGACGGGCTGCAGCTCGACTCCCAGACATTGGGCGGCGAAGCTCTGCAACTTTTTACCGAAAACAATGGC
>JBCDHN010000180.1:0-6519 GCA_038749915.1 Verrucomicrobiota bacterium
AGTTACTTTTAGTATCTCCGAGTGTCAAAAAGAAAACGTCATCAAAATGTCATCAAGCGATGTCACCAAGAATGTCACCAAATTTGATGACTCAGGAGTGAGAATGCTATGAGAATTATAGCATTCGTGAAACCTCAACCTAGCAAAACCCGAATTTCAAACCCCGTAACCCGTTGGTTTTCAGTGACTTAGAATGGTAGCAGGAGGGAGATTTGAACTCCCGACCAACGGCTTATGAGTCCGCTGCTCTACCACTGAGCTATCCTGCCACAGTGGACGGCCAATGTGCGAATTTCCGAGCCAAAGTCAAGTGCGAGTTAGAAGGCGGGCTTTAGCTCTTCGGCGAGGAGTTTCTTCATCTCGGGAGTCGCTTCGGGCCAGAGTTTGCCGTTTCCGAATGACTTGGCGTAGATGTGAACGAGGGCTTGCAGCTCACCGGAACGTTCGGGATTTTTGGCGAGAATGGCGGCGGATCGGCGAATCGCTTCCGAGGCAGTTCTGCGATTGGCCCCGGGATAGGGCCCAATCACGGCGCCGAAGGCAACCACGGCTTTTTCTTCATCACCGTTTTCGTCAAGAGCCAGCCCTTTGAGATACGAAGCCTCATTGGCGTCACTGGAGCCGGGCGGAACATCGCGCAGGGCTTCATCCGCAGCTTGAATGGCGCCGGGCCAGTCCTTTTGGCCGACCGCAGACCAAACACTGGCAACGGTGTAGGCGTCGCGTTCTGCTGGCGGAAGCTTGTCCCACTCGATCCGGTTCACGACTGCCGGCATCCCTTCCGGCTTCATCATGCGCCGATAGCAATCAAGCAGACGACGATCAGCCAGGGAGGAGAAGTTGCCAATGGCGGGATAAAAGGTGGAGGAGTTGCGTTTTTTGGCGATCGCTTCGAGCTTCAATGCGGCTTGTTCGTAATTGCGTTGGGCAAAGGCCTGCATTGCCTCCGCCCACTCGGTATTGGGTGAGAATTCGACATGACGGATTTCATCATGCTTGAAGCTGACGAGGCCAGCGGCTGACTGCTCCAGTCTGAAGTCGATTTTGGTGCGATTCACCGACACGACAATGCCCTGAAAGTTACGACCGTTTTTGAGGTAGGCCGTGGCTGGCACTTCCGACTGGGCCAACGCGGTGGCGGAGAAGAAGCCGAGAAGAAGAAGGATGCGTGCGATCATTGCTGTTGGGCGGCGACGTATTCGTCCCGCCATTGGAAGAAGGTTGCTTTGCCTTTCTCGATATTGGGATGTTCCAGGCCTTTCATGCGACGCAACATGTCCTGCATCATCTTGAGAGCTTCCACGTTGCGTCCCTTGCTCCAGAGAATCTCAGAAGCGCGCAGGTAGGCTTCCGTCGACCAATCGAGGTGGCCGGGAAAGTTGGCGTAAACGGAAATGAAGACCTTTAGCGCCTCGTTGCTTTGGCCACGCAATTCCAGGCAGCGGGCATAGTTGAAATTGGCTTCGGGGCGCGATTCATTCCAGGTCTTGCTTTCGAGATAGGTCTCCCACAAACCCTGGGATTCGTCGTAATTCTCCTGTTTCATGAGGACTCGGGCGAGGCCAAGCGTTGCTTTTTCCTGAAGTTCCGGATCATCCAATTCGGCAAGCACCCGACGGAACTTTTCCTCGGCGTCGGTGAGGCGTTTGGGCTTACCCGAATCAAAATCGAGCGTGGCCGTGCCGATCAGGGCATACCCAAGGGCCTGTCCTTCCGGCCGTTCGCGAACGATGAACTCGTAGATATCAACGGCCGCAGCCTCATTCCCCTGCTTGCCCATGTGACTGGCCAGCTGAACCAACGAGTAGTTGCTCAAGTCATTCCCACTGCGGCGATAGAGCTGGTCCAAATTCTCGAACCGGGCATTGACGGCTTCCTCATCGACTTGGTCGGCACTTTGGAGCGCTTCAATCTGCCCCATGATGAGCCAACCATCCAAGGCGGGCGACGTGCCTTTGCCGGAAAAGTTCTGCAGAGCAAGGACAACTTCATCGAGGGTGTATTCGTTGCCCAAGAATCGGATGTAGCTCTGGAACATGGAATCGAACTCGCCACCAGGTTGCATTGCATGCTTGACGAGCAATGCTTCGAGCAAGGATCGCGCCTCGTCCTTGCGATCAAGGGCAACCAGCGAATCCGTCGCAGCGAGGGTGGCATCGATGTTCCAGACATTGTCCGCGAATTCCGCTTTGAACTCATCAAAGTAAGCCACGGCGGTCTCGTGATCTTTTGCCTCAGCAGCGGTCGCAATCAGTTGCTTGAGAGCGTAGGCTGAAATGTCGTTCATCCCGGCTCGCTTCCCTTCAACTCGAGCCCGTTTGTAGGAGTTGACGATGGTGTCGTAGTTTTCCTCCATCGCAGCCTGTGCATCCCCTTTCACATTGTAAGCACCAGGAATTTGCGGTGCCCGCGGATGATCTCCCAACAGGGTATTGGCCCGAATCAACGCGTTGTGAGGCTCCTCAACAATGAGATACGCAAGACTGACGAGGTAAAGAGCAGTCGGCCGGAAGGAAGAGTCGCGGAAGGTATCGCAGAATTCGTCAAGCAGAGGAATCGCGGAAACCCACTTGGACAACTTCACTTTGGAAGAGGCGAGGTAAAAGAGAATCGGCTCGCGACGATCACCATCCGGATAGGCGGATAGATAACTTTCGAGCTCCGGTTCGGCCGCTGCAAAGTCGTTCTGAAGATACAGGGAAGCCGCTGCGACAAAATCGAGACCTTCACGCTCCGGAGTGCCGGAAACGACACCGCGACGGGCTGAAACCGCCATTTCGTAAGCGCGATCATAGTTTCCTCGGATGAAAACGACTTCGGCAAGAACGCGGGAAATGCTCGACTTCAGATCGTGACTTGGAAAATCCTCGAAAAAGCGATTCCCGTATTCGAAGGCCATGTCCCAGTCGCCCAGTTGGGTCGCACAAATCACGAGGTTGTGCATCAACTGCGGTGGATCGCCAAACTTGGGATGGTAATCAACCAGTTGCTGATAGAGCGACAAGGCTGCGGAAAGGCTCCCGATCTGATAATGGGCCGCAGCCATTCCGAGCAACGAATTGGTATGCCGATCTTCAAGTTCCTTGATCTTCTTGTCGAGCTCTTCGATCGCTTTGTCGAGACGCCCCACCAGCTCATTCTGGTTCTGGGAAACGGCCTGCTCCCGGCGCGCCACCAAAACGGACTTTCGTTCTTCGTGGCGATCGATGACGGGATGCGGTGGCGTCATCAGGTTGTACCAAACCAGCGCCTGAAGAGGATCGCCGGACTGCAAGGTCTTCGCCGCCAAACTGGCCAATCGCGGATTCATCACCTCAAGATCTTCGGACGACCCAAAGAGCGAACCGGCATGCTGCTGCACTACACTCATGGTCGCATCGCCACCCATACCGCCTCCGGCCGCGAGGAGAGTGAACGCATCCTGAACCGCATCGTCCGGCAAGTTCTCCAAATCCAGAACCTTGCCCAACATGGCACGCCCTTCCGTTTCCTTGCCGGTTTTGATGAGGCATTGCGCCAGATTCATCTCCACCGCCATGCGATTGATCGGCGGATTGCGTTTCGGATCTTCCTCCAGGGTTCTCCGAAATTTCTCGGCGGCGTCTTCGTACTTCTGTTGGGATTGCAGAATCAGCCCCCACTGAAACAGCGCATGTTCGCGAAACAGATTGGGAGCCTGTCCTTCCATCCTTCCTTGATTCGAGAACTTTTCATAACAGGTCTGCAATGGGGCAACCGCTGCCTCCAACTGGTCCTTCTTGATCAGAAGCATGCCCTTCAGGTAGTAAAAATGGCCGAAAGCCGGGCCATAGGTCCCCAATCCGGAGGCGCCTTCCTTTTCGATTACCCGATCGACAAGTTTGATCCCATTGTCGAGGTCGCCGGACTCGAGGGCAGCAACTCCCGCGTCATACGCTTTCGCCAGGTCAAAGTTCTGAGCTTGGATTCCAGTCGCACAAAGAAAGGCCAGGGCGAATCCGAGCCAGCAGAGAAAATGAGGTTTCATGGGGAGCTTACTGATCGATCCAGGAATTAGCGCTTCTGTCCGGCCCGCCGCAGCAATTCGCCTTCAGCATAGAGCCCACCAGTCTGACCGGCAAGTTTCGTCAGAAAGGGTTCATAGGACGAGCGGTTCAATCGGTCGAGAACGTGAAGGTTCACTTTGGTGCCGTTGCCACGGGCCTGAGCGGTCAGCTTCTCCACATATGCCCCGATCAACATGTCCTGGAAGTCGCTGAAAACGAAGACGGTCTTCACATTCTTATCCATGAGGAACTGGACGCCCGCACCAAGGGAATCGGACCTCTTCTCAATGAACCAGCAATTGGGCAGAGTCTGCAGATCCTGGTGCATCTTCTTTGCTTCGGCGCTGCCAAGAAACGGGAGGCGCGAATTGGAGTCATCAGCATCGCGATATCGCACTGCAGTCGGGGTTCCCTGAACGTATTCAAAAATGGAACTGTTGACGCAAACCACATTGGCGGTGCGAAAGACCCGCTTAATCTCATCGACCACGATTGGCACATAGCTGTGCATGGATCCCGAAACGTCGAAAACGACACCCATGTTCCCAGCCACTTTCTGACCAAAAAACATCGCCCCCTTCCCCATCCTGGCGCTGTTGCCGAAACCGACTCCGAGATTCCCCTGCCCCAACCCGATCGGCATATTGTCCAACTCCTTGAACTCGGGAACCGCCGTCATCGCCAGACTGGCCGATCGCAGCATTTTCGTCATGGGAGGCGCGGCCGCAGAAACCTGCTGCGCCTGCTTTTTGACGGTCTGCTTTTTGATCTTCTTTTCCTTCACATTGCTGACAGGAGCAATCTGCGCGATGATCTCCGGCTTTTTGTCGATCTTGGGTAGGATGGTGCGAATGCCAAGAAACAAGGCAAACATCAGGTGAATGCCAACCGCTGCGAGAATCGCGATCGTTCGGGTTTGCAGCCCCTGTCCCTTGGGTTTGACTTCTTCGGTAACAAGCATGTTGGCGTATTGGGTTTGGGCGTATCCTACTGCGTAAGACTGATGTTGTCGATCCCTGCCGCAGTGCAGGCATTCAAGACGTCGATAAATCGTTGCTCCCGCGCATCTCCTTCGCAGTCAATGATGACAAAAGCCTTGGAATCCGCCACTTTTGCCGCCGCCGCGTAGCGAGCCAATCGATCGCTCAACTGGGGGAGACGCCGTCCGCTCGTGCTTGGTTCCACAATCTCGTCATTCACGTAAATCGAGGAGGTTGCATCGATCCGAATCATCATCTGGTCGATTTTGACGGGTTCGCCCGAAACCTGGGCGGTTCCCGGTAGGACGAGGTTCAGATCCGCTTCCTCCTTCATCAAGGTCGTCGCCACGATGAAGTAGATGAGGAGAAGGAAGCCAACGTCGATCATGGGTGACATATCGATTTCCGCCTCTTGCTCGCCATCAAAGGGATTGCTGGATTTTCGACGCATCTCGCTACTCGGCTACGTAGGTTGAAAAAATCACATCACTGACTCCACCGCGCGCCGAAGCCTGCATCACTTCTTCCACATGCTTGTGGGCGACATCCTGATCAACCCGCAGATGAAGCCTCGTTTTCGGGTTGCTCCGTTTCGCAGCTTCCATCAGGCGTTGCACATCGAGGGGCTGCAAAACCCGCTCTCGGATATCGAGGATTTCACCATCGCGACGCACGTTGATGACGACCCGCCCCTGAGCATCCTTGGGCACGCGAGCCTCCACCGCGATCGGGATCTCAACGCCCTCAATCCGCGGAACCGTGATCATCTTGGACGCGACCATGAAAAAGATCAGGAGCAGGAACACCAAGTCGATCATCGGCGACATGTTGACGTTCGGCTTCTCGCCATAGATGTTTTTTCGCGAACGCGGCATCGCTCAGAAATCGGCTCTGATTACTGTTCGGAGGAAGGTTTGTATGGCTGGGGCTGATAAGGCTGCGGCTGATGCGGTTCCGGAGCGGCAGGCGGCGGAGCGGGAGCTTCCGGCTGCGCGGGAGGAGCCGGTGCCGGGGACTCCGCCTGGTAGGCTTGCGGAGCTGGATCGGGCTGAGCCGCCGGTGCTGGAGCCGGGGCAGCTTGCGGTTGCGCTGCCGGAGAGGCACCTCCGGAATGTTTTGCGACGATGGCCCGTCGCAGAGAGTTGAGAAGACGATAGGCTTCCTTGTCCGTTACCGCGACATAGTGAGCGAGTCGATCGCGGAAAAAGTAGTAAACAAACAGCGATGGAACAGCAATGACAAGTCCTGCAGCCGTCGTGAAAAGGGCCTCCGAGATGTTGGTCGCCAACGAAGCGGGATCTCCCATCCCCTCACCGCCAAGCTGGTCGAACGCCTTGATCATACCGGAAACCGTTCCTAACAGACCAATCATCGGCGATGCCTGGGCAATCACGGAGAGGTAGTTGATGGTTCGGGCCCGACCGCGATTGAACTCCTGCGACGCATCCGCCATCGCATCGTAAAGACCATTGTCATCCAGGACCTGGTATCCGCGATCGCCAATGAATTCTGTC
>JBCDHN010000181.1:0-6468 GCA_038749915.1 Verrucomicrobiota bacterium
CGAAATTCGCCATCCGTGTTCGTTTCCTTGGCGTTGGACTTGAAGTATGTTCCCCGGAACAGCAGGCCGTTATAGGGAGCCATGTGATAGTTGTCGATCACGAGCCGGGCAGAGACGTTTTCCGCCTTCAACCGCACGTGAATTTCGCCCTCGGGAATGACAAATGTGGGTGACCGCAAGGTTCCGACGTGCTCGCGACCGAGGAGTCCACTATCAACCATTCCCGGCCCCGAAATGGGCATGGTCGGATCAAAACGAAGGTTAACTCCAGCATCTCCGGTGGTAACGAATGCCTGCCCGGTTGAACTCCATCCTTCCGGCAACTCGTCACTTCTAAAATCGGCAAAGATCGTGGATTCAGTGCGATAGGTTTTTTGTGCTTCGTCGAATCCCTTCCAATTCGGGACTCGAGGATTTTGCTTGTTCGCTGTCCACTTTGTGAGGTAGCCCTCGGGCGTGTCTGTCTTTGCATCGATCGAAGTCAAAACTTCGCACCAAGCTGCGAGTTTCCCAGGATCCAAAGCAGCCATTTCAGCAGCGTTTGCAATGGCGCCCTTGTCAGGAATCGGTCTATGAGGCTGATCAACGCGATGATTTGAGAAAACGAAATGGTCCGCATTGACATGTCCCCAGGCGCCGCTCGAATTGTCGATGATCCAAATCCGCGCCGTCTTGCCGATCCACTTGGTCACATCCCAGGTTGTGGGCTCCATCCTGTCATTGTTCTTGCCGAAGGTTTGCAGGACCGGTTTGCCGTCGATTTGGATTTCCACTCTGGTTTGGCCGGAACGGCCGCCTCCCACCAGGAAATTCACGAAGGGCTTCTCGATTACGAAAGGATCAGAGATCAGTTTGCCAACGAGTTTGTCATCCCCCCGATAGCTGTTCACCACGCCCGTCCCCTTGAATCCGGCGAGAGGCTTCTGATTCTTGAACGGGCCGCTGGCGGGCTGTTCCCCCATTGCTTCGCCTTGAACGGTCCATCCATCGTAGCCCGACTCAAAATCTTCGAAAACCGTGCCGCCCCAGCGATCTGGCTCCGGTTCACTCAGCTTGTCGCGGACAAGTTTGGCGGCGACCAAAAAGTAGTCACCGGGCTTGAAATCGTTCTTCCGCTCGGTCAACAAAGGCGCGGCTTGAGCCCGCAGCTGTCTTTGCCGCTTGGCCGTGTTCTCCCGCGTTCGATCGACATCAATCGGATACTCCGTTCTGGCTGAGCTATGCAGGTAGCCGGTAAGCGCATAGTAGTCCGCCGTCGAGATGGCATCGAATTTGTGATCGTGGCAGCGGGCACAGGCGATCGTCAATCCGAGGAAGGTCTTGCCCATGACGTCGATCTGGCTGTCCTGATGATCCGATTCATCCTGAAGCACATCCGTGGGCGCATGAGTGGCGTCGTGAAAATACCAGAACCCCGTACCAAGAACGGATTCATTGAACTGTTCCTCCGGATTCCGCCGTGGATTCTGCAGCAGGTCACCAGCAAGGTGCTCGCGAATGAAATCGTCGTAGGGCAGATCAGCATTCAACGCCCGAATCAGGTAGTCGCGATATTCATGGGCACCGGGAATCGGGTAGTCAAACTCGTGGCCGCTGGTTTCGGCATAACGAACCAAATCCATCCAATGCCTCGCCCACTTTTCGCCAAAACGGGGCGAAGCGAGGAGTTCGTCGACAATCTGCTCGCGCGTCTTCGATTCAGCCTCACGAATTTGCTCCAGCGTAGGCGGCAATCCGATCAGATCAAAATAGACTCGCCGTAGCCAGGTCCGATCATCTGCCATCTTGGCGGGTTCGAGCCCGGCGGCTTCAAGCTTGGCGAGAACAAAGCGGTCGATTTCAGATTTCGGCCAGGCCGCATTCTTCACCGCTGGTGTCGCTGGCTCCTGTACTGGTCTCCAGCTCCAATGCTCATTGAACCGTTTCTCCAGATCAAATTCCTCAACCAGCCCCTCCTTCTCTTCGACCTTTGGCCGGGGATCCGGTGCTCCCATTTCAACCCACTTCTCGAGGTCGGCAATCTGTTGTTCTGTCAGGGCAGACTTCGGTGGCATGGCATCCACGATTTCCTCAGTCCGCCTCACCGCGTCGATCAAAAGACTTTCGTCCAAATTGCCGGGAAAGATCGCTGGACCGGCATCGCCACCGGTTTCCCAACCCCACTTTGAGTCGAGAAACAGACCACCCTTGATCTTCTTCGATTCGTTCGAGTGGCAGCTGTAGCATTCATTCGCAAGGATCGGGCGAATCCTCGATTCAAAAAACTCCAACTGCTCGGCAGAATTCGCCAGCAAACCAGATGTTAGTAGGGAGGCGGCCCCGAAGATCGCGATAAGTCGATTCATAAGCATCGGGGTTAGGCGATGATGTCATGAATGATGTGCCCATGCACATCGGTTAGCCGCATGTCACGCCCACCGAATCGAACCGTGCTCTGCGTGTGCTCGATACCCAGCAGATAGAGCATCGTTGCGTGCAAATCGTGAATCTCCCATTTGTCCTCCACCACTTTGTAACCAAAGTCATCGGTCCGCCCAACCGTCGCGCCTCCTTTCACGCCTCCTCCCGCCATCCACATCGTGAAGCCATACGGATTGTGATCGCGCCCGTTGGTTCCCTGGGCAAAAGGCGTCCGTCCAAATTCGCCTCCCCAAACCACAAGCGTTGAGTCAAGCATTCCCAGCCGCTTCAGATCCTTGATCAAAGCAGCGATCGGCTGGTCGACGGTTTTGCAGTTCTTGTTGTGGCCATCCACCAGACTCCTGTGTTGATCCCAACGGTCACCATTCCCACCCGGGCAGGTCAGCTCGATAAATCGGACACCGCGCTCGACCAATCGCCGTGCCAGCAAACACTGCAGGCCAAAGGTCTTCGTATTTTCAAAATCCGCATCCAAACCATAGAGTTTCTTGACCGAGTCCGGCTCGCCTCTGAGGTCCATCAATTCCGGAACTGCGGTCTGCATTCGAAACGCGGTTTCGTAGTTTTGGATCGCAGCTTCGACCTGAGGATCACCATTCAAGGAGGCCAGAGACTGCTCATCGAGTTGGCGGATCAGATCGAGTTTGTTGCGCTGCAGGTTCGGCTTTGATTCCGAAGGCGTGATATTGGCAATGGGATGATCCTGGGGGAGGAAAACCGAACCCTGGTAGGCTGCTGGAAGAAAGCCCGAACCAAAACAATCCAGTCCGCCCGGAGGAATGAGTCCGCCATTCAACACCACGAAGCCGGGCAAATTCTCATTCACACTTCCCAATCCATAGCCGAACCACGCGCCCATGCTGGGTCGGCCCTGCAACCCCGATCCCGTGTGGAGAAAGTAGTTGGCAAAAGTGTGCTCCGAGAACTGGGAGGTCATCGATTTGATCATCGCCAGATCATCCGAAACCGTGGCGATGTGAGGAAAGAGGTCACTTACCCAGTGCCCGCACTCGCCATGCTGTTTGAAGTCCCACTGCCCCTTCAGGACCTTGCCAACGGCATCAAATTGAGTTGGCTCCAACTTCCCAATCGCCTCACGTGGATCTCTCCCGTGGTATTTCTCCAGCATCGGCTTGTAATCGAACGTATCGACCTGAGACGGACCACCATCCATGTAGAGGAAAATGACGTTCTTGGCTCGAGCCGGGAAATGCGGAAGCTTGGGAGCGAGCGGATTGGTCGGGCTGGGAACGGCACGAGCAGGTTGATGAGCCAAAGCGCTCAATGCAACGGCGCCAAATCCGCTGGCGCAACGTTTCAACATCTCGCGGCGGCTTGGTGAAGGGGAAGTGAAGTTCTTGCAGTGCATTTGAAATCTGTGGTTCGGGGTTTTAAACGCTGAGGAAAAGCGTTCGGATCAGAACAATTGCATGGTTCACGATCCCTCGACCTTCGGCGTTGGCAACTATCAGCTTTACCGAAACCAATACGTTTTTACCGTTTTTGTGCGTTTTCTGGGACATTTCCGGCAAATAAACGCTCAATTCTCGAGTCTGATTGTGCTTGAATCTTACCGTGTTCTGATAGGATGACCGAGTCTCCTTGATCTTACCACTCTCACCCGCCATCCGTGGCCAGACTATCAATCGCATTCGATCATGAGCGATGCTGATCCCATGCCCCTCATTGCGGGTATTGAAGCAGGAGGCACCAAATATGTCTGTGCGGTCGCGACCGATCCTGCGGAACCTCTCCGTGAAACTCGATTCCCGACCCGGGATCCCGAGTCGACTTTGAAGCAGGCGGTCGACTTTTTTCAGGAGGCGAGTGAGGATTTCGGACCGATTCGAGCCGTTGGAGTCGGCACCTTTGGCCCCGCCGAGATTCACCCCAAGTCGCCGGACTATGGCTCGATTCTTACCACTCCGAAACAAGGCTGGGCCGGCTTCAACGTGGTCCAAGCGCTTCGAGACGGGCTCGGCACTTCCATCCCGACGATTTTTGAAACCGATGTGAACGCGGCGGCGATTGGCGAGGCCGAATTCGGCGCTGCCGTCAATCTGCGCTATGTGGCCTACATCACGGTCGGCACCGGCATTGGCGCTGCATTTCTTCACGATGGCGATCTCATCCACGGACACATGCACCCTGAAGTCGGACATATGATGATCCCGGATTACGACCATCCGTACGGGAAGAAGACCAATGTGTGCCGTTTTCACGATTCCTGTTTCGAAGGTCGGGCCAGTGGTCCCGCAATTGAAGCGCGCTGGGGAACGCCGGGAAGCAAGCTTCCGGAAGACCATGAAGCCTGGGACCTGCAAGCCACCTATCTTGCCGCGGGCTGCGTCAGTTTGACGGCGTCCTGGTCCCCGGACTTGATCATCCTCGGCGGCGGCGTATTGCAACATCCGAAACTGATCGCCAAAGTGCGCCAAGAGTTTGAGCGCCTGGCAGGAAATTACTGGAACCTTCCCCCTCTCAATGACTACCTCAAGGTTCCAGGCTTAGGTCAGCAGGCAGGAATCGTGGGTTCACTCGCCCTCGGCAAGCGCTTACTTTAGTGCACCTTCCGGCTTACCATTCGTGGTCAACACATGAACTTCATGAGCCCTGACTGCATGGTTGATGTATTCCCAAACCACGTTCTTGTCCGTGGTCACCTCGAAGAGTTTGGCCATCGTCGGTTTACGCTGCCCATAACTGCAAATCACGGTATTGCCGTTGCCCAGCCGTTGCCCTCCACAAGGATCTGCGAATCGCCCATCGACATCCGAATTATCCACTCGCCAAACCACCTTGCCCTCGGCATCAAACTCGACGGTCTTGTTGCCGTTGGTTAGATTCACGAGCGTGTTTCCATTTTGCAGTCGAATCGCGGTAAAAGGCCAGTTCCTCGCCTCGCGTCCGCCCAGCTCCTCAAGATCAGTCTTGAATGTCTTCACGACGGTTCCGTCAGGCGAATACTCTTTCACGGCAAAGGCGAGGAGATGGGGAACGAGGTAATTACCGTTGTCCAGCTTCCGCGCCATCCGGGTCTGCATATGGCCATTTTCCGTTTCCGGCTGAAGCGGAACGGTTAACGCGATCGAGCCGTCGGGCGTGATTTCCAGAAGCTGCGGTTTCGTGCCCCGCTCCACCACCAGAGTATTGCCATTTTCCAATCGGACCGCGGAACCGATCTCTTTGTTTTCTTTGCTCAGCTGATAGCTCCAGACAACTTCGCCTGCCCGGGTGATCTCCTTGGCCACGTTTTTCCCACCGATGGAAACCAGCACATTTCCATTCTCCAACACAAAACCATCTCGAGCAGCTCCTTCCGTTTTCCAGACGATCTCGTTGTCTTCGCTCACAATCACCGTGGGTTTGCCGCAAATGAGGAAGGAATGCCTGATGCCGCTCTCACTAACCTGCTTCCCAAACAGGGGTTTCTTGCTCACCACCTCCGTTGCCTTTTTGATGACTGACTGACTCGCCAACAACTCTTTCAGTTCTGCCACGATCTCCGGATGCTCACCAACGACGTTATTCGATTCTCCGATGTCTTCATCCAGGTTGTAGAGCTCGAAGTCGTCCGTCCCAAAATCCATCAAGAAGCGATGCTTGCCATTCTTCGGAGCACGCTCCGGAACCAGCAACTTCCATTTTCCCTTTCGAATCCCCACCTCCATGCGAGTGGTTTGATCGTAGATGTAGGTGCTCCGGTTTCCCTCCTCCGACTTTCCAAAGAGCAAATCCGTCTGATCAACACCGTCAATGACCCGATCTTTCGGCACTTCGAATCCGGCGAGATTAGCGAACGTGGGCAGGAAATCGAGGGTCGCGAACATGGCATCGGAAACCTTCCCTGCCGGAATTTTCCCTGTCCAGCTCGCAATACAAGGAACACGGGAACCGCCTTCATATGCTGATCCCTTTCCAGCCCGAAGCGGCTCGGCTGTTCCCCAAAAAACCGAACCTTCGGGATGTCCTTTCTTCGACTCGTAATACGCGGGCTGGTTCCACGGCCCATTGTCCGACGTGAAGAGAATGAGCGTGGATTCCCGC
>JBCDHN010000182.1:0-6452 GCA_038749915.1 Verrucomicrobiota bacterium
GATCGACGGCTTCGAGCAACGACTCGGCGAGATCGCCATGATGATAGTTTTTGGAACGGTGTTTGGATTCGAACCCCATAATGGGTTGGATTGGGAAGTTTGATGTGAACAAGGTTCACATTTTGCAGTTTTGGGCTTGAACGAATGGCTCAATGGAGGTATCAAAGCTTTATGTGAACATTGATCACATCGCAAGCTCTAAGGAGGTTTGTTCGTCCAAGAGCCCGTTTGTTTCTTCTAAAGCATCTCATCACAACCAAGAAACTCAACCATCATGTCTGCAACTGAATCCACCCGACCAACCAAATATTGCTTCCGCGAAAACTGGACGCCGTTGAATATCGGAGTCGTCGTTGCCGGGTTAATTGTCTTCTGGCCCATCGGGCTCTTTCTTCTCTGCTGGGTTCTGGCTAACCGGGATGTGAGTGAACTCCCGGGAATCATCAAGGAACGAACCCGCGACTGGCGATGGTTCAATCAACCGTCCACCTCCGGAAATCGGGTCTTTGACGAATTCCAGCAGACTCAATTGGATCGCATCGATGAAATCAAAAGGGAAATCAAAGAGCGATACGATGCCTTCAAAAATTACAAAGCTGAAAAGGATCGCAAGGCCGAGCAGAACGAGTTTGAGGAATTCATGAAGCAGGCGCCAACGGTCGAGTGAGGTGCTGCTCGAAGTCGGGATTGTGGTCGGCTACCTGAAGAGGACTTCCTGCTTGAGAAGTGTCGAAGCCGTTTCAAGGTGGCCCGATGAAATCCCTCACTGCTGGAATCATCCTTTCTCTGGCCCACTGGTCGTGTGGCGCTGACCGACCAAATGTCCTTTTCATCTCGGTTGATGATTTGGCGAGTTCGTTAGGTTGTTACGGAGATCTGCTTGCCAAGACGCCGCACATCGACCGCCTTGCCGCAACCGGTGTGCGTTTCGACCGGGCTTACAATCAGTTGCCGCTCTGCAACCCGACTCGTGCTTCGGTCATGACGGGGCTGCGGCCTGACGAGATCAAAGTGTATGATCTGGATCGTCATTTTCGAGAAGAAGTCCCGGACGTTGTTACTCTGTCTCAGCGTTTTATGCAGGAAGGCTACTATGCAGGGCGGGTAGGGAAGATTTATCACTACAATGTGCCTGCCAGTGTCGGGACGGATGGGTTTGATGATCCACCTTCCTGGCAGCAAACCATCAACCCGATTGGTAGAGATAAAGCAGAGGAAGATTTGATTTTTAACGCGGAACCTCATCGGAAGATCAGCGCTGCATTAAGCTGGCTTGCCGCCGATGGAACCGATGAGGAGCAGACTGACGGAATGATCGCGACAGAGGCGATCCGCCTGATGGAGGAGAAGAAAGGGGAGCCGTTTTTCATCGCAGCCGGCTTCTTTCGTCCGCACACGCCATACGTCGCTCCCAAAAAATACTTCGAGATGTATCCGCTGGATGAGATTCGTCTTCCCTATGCTCCGGAGGGAGATCGGGACGATGTTCCCACTGCCGCCTTTGCCCATAATTGCCCGGTGCCGAATTACGGATTGGATGAGCTCACACTGCGAAAAGCCGTTCAGGCTTACTATGCTTGTGTGTCGTTTATCGATGCTCAAGTGGGCCGCATGCTGGAAGCTTTGCAAAAGCTGGAGTTGACCGATAAAACGATCGTCGTTTTCTGGAGCGATCACGGTTATCATCTTGGTGAGCATGATGGAGTTTGGCAAAAGCGGACGTTGTTTGAGCAGTCGGCGCGTTCCCCCCTCATCATCCGGGCACCGATGGCAGGGGGGAATGGACAGTCCAGTCCGCGGATTGTGGAGTTTGTCGATATCTATCCAACGTTGATCGACTTGGCTAACATCGATGCGGCAACGCCTTTGTCCGGCCAAAGTCTGGTGCCGCTTCTGGAAGATCCGATCAAACCTTGGGATGGATATGCCGTGACGCAGATTTTACGACCCGATGATGATCGCCTGCCTGCACCAGTCATGGGCTGCAGTATCCGGACGGAGAGATGGCGGTTTAGCGAGTGGGGCGAAGGCGAACATGGGATCGAACTTTACGATCACCATTCCGATCCGATGGAGTTTGAGAATCTGGCGATTGATCCGGATGCCGAGGCGGTGGCGGTAATCGATCGGCTACGCCCACTGCTTCGGGAAAGAGCGAGCGGAAAAACCCCGACGACGCCGTTTCACCAGCCGCGCCTTTGACCGCTTGAGTTACTTGATGAAGTAGCTCAAATTTTCCAGCTCGATGGCGAGGTCGACGCTGTTGACGATGACATCGTCAGGCGTTTCGAGCAGGGTTGGCGAGAAATTGAGAATGCCTTGAACGCCGGCCTTCACCAATTGATTGGCGACGACTTGGGCGTGGCGGGCAGGAACCGCCAGAATTGCCATTTTGATGTCATTCTCCTTGATGAATTCCACCATCTCGCTGCTCGAGCGAATCGTGAAAGGAACATTGCGATGGTTCGCCTGCTCGGGATCCGCATCAAAGGCGGCAGCAATTTCAAAACCTTCCTTCTCGAATCCGCCATAGCGAGTCAAGGCTGCTCCAAGGTTCCCGACGCCGACCAAAATGACGGGGCGAAGCCGTTCTGCGCCGAGAACATTGCTTAGAACGCTGGTGAGCGTATCCACATTGTATCCCAGTCCACGGGTGCCGAGTTGACCGAAATGAGTCAGGTCTTTTCGCAATTGGGTTGGCTTGACTCCAGCGGCTTTGGCCAAGGCCTCAGACGAAACGGTCTCCATTTCTTTGTCGCGACGGTGCTGCAGGCAGCGCTGGTATTGACTGAGACGATAGATCGTCTTCCTGGGGATTTCTTTCGACACTTTGTGAAATTTCACAAACTTTTGCAGAAAAGCAACCTCTGAGGTGGTCGCTTTTTGGGGAGACAACCAATTTGCCCGACTGCTTAGACGCGGCTGCGGTTATCTTGCTCATTGATTAGTGCAAAAATTTGATCGAGCGGGCTTCCCAGCCTTGAATGCGCACTGCATCATGAAGATTCACACGATTGACCTCCAATTTCGTGGCAAACCACAGTCAATCGCGTCGTTCCTCGTCGATTCGGGTGGCGAATTGGCGCTTATCGAGACCGGACCGACCAGTACAATCGATCGCTTGACCGCCGGAATCGGTGATCTGGGCTTTGATCCTGACGACGTTGGGAAAGTGTTGGTGACCCATATTCACCTGGATCACGCTGGCGCTGCCGGTTGGTGGGGAGCAAAGGGGGCTCAGGTTTTTGTCCATCACCGAGGCGCGCGCCATTTGGTCGATCCCAGCAAACTGATCGAAGGCGCGAGAATGGTCTATGGAGACCAACTGGAGAGCCTCTGGGGAGAAGTGAAGCCGATTCCCGATGCCCAGGTCACCGCCTTGGGAGATGGTGACAAGATCGAAGTTGGCGAAACTGAATTTTCGGCTTGGGATACCCCCGGGCATGCTCGACATCATCATGTCTTTGTCGCCGAAGGGGTTGGGTTTGCCGGGGATATCGCAGGGGTTCGTCTTCCCGGGCAGACCTATATCTCACCAACCACCGCGCCTTCTCAGTTTGAGCCGGAACCGTATCTGAAATCCATGCGTCGAGTGGCTGACGCCGACCTCGAGCGTCTTTACCTCACGCATTTTGGCGAGATCACTGATATTTCCGATCATTTTGCACGTTATGAAGAAATTATTCTCGAAGTGGCAGACCTGATTCAAGCCAAGCGGAAATCGGGTGCAACAAGAGATGAGATGATCGACGCGTTCGTTGCATTCAACACCGAACGCGCAGTCAAAGAAGGTGTGGACGCCGCTACTCTGCAGGAATATGAGAATGCCAATCCGTCAGATATGTGCGTCGATGGAATCGATCTCTATTGGCGGCGTCAGGAGAAATGAACCGCAGTATACTAGCGTTTGGTGCGGCGTTTCACCATCGCCACAAACTCGTCCATCTCTTCGATTCGCAGGACTTTCGCAACCCAGAAATAGGCAGCTGCCGCCAAGGCAATGGTCACACCAAGGGCCATGGCTTTCGGGGCGAAAGCCATGGTTGCCCATTGGGCGAGGATCGTATATTTGCTGACCAAGGCGACGGCACTTAGCGCTGTGCCGGCGATCATAATCCGGAATACCGTGCTGATGAGTTTGCCGGTATGGAAGTGCCCGGCGAAAATCCGCATCATGACATAGAGCAGGAAGAAGTTCAGTAGCGAACTGATCGCAGTCGATAACGCGAGATACTCGTGCGACTTATCCAACATGAAGATCCAGATATAATTGAGCGCTGCGTTGGTCGCGATCGTGAAAAAGCTCACGTACATCGGGATCCATTTTTTATCGATCGCATAGAAGGCCGGCTGAACCACCTTGATCCCTGCATAGAAAATCAAGCCCATTGCATACATCTGCAGAGCGGCAGCTGTGGCGATGGCATCTTCCGCCGTGAATCGCCCCCGCTGAAAGATCACCGAGATAATAGGTTCGGCGAGCAAGGCCAGTCCCAGCGCAGAGGGAATCGTCATGAGAAAGACCAGGCGAACTCCGCGCGACAGAATATTCCGAAACTCGTCACTGACGCCTTCGGCAGCAGCCCGGGAAATGGCCGGAAGCGTTACGGTAGCAACCGCGACTCCGAAAACGCCGAGCGGCAATTGCATGAGTCGGAACGCCCATTGCAGGAAACTCACCGAGCCTTCTCGATCGAGGAACGAAGCGAAAAACGTGTTCAAGGCCACCCCGACCTGAACCGCGCTGCCCGAAATAATCGCCGGAACCATCAGGGAAAGAACCTTTTTCACCGCAGGGTCTAGCCAACCAAAATCCGGCCGAAACCGAAATCCAACTTTCCGCAGTGACGGAAGCTGAACGAGCAATTGGCAAAATCCACCGACCAATACGCCAATCGCAAAACCGACCAACGACCAACGTCCCCAACAAGGATCAATCCAGTAACCGATCAACGCCCCGCTGATGATCGACCCAAGGTTGAAGAAACTGGACGCAATCGCCGGAACGAAAAAGTATCCCTTGGAGTTGAGCATTCCCATTACCAGGGCTGCGAGGGAGATTAATCCGATAAAGCCGTAGATGATCCGGGCCAGAATCACGGTGAACTGAATCTGCTCGGGACTGTCGGTCCAGCCCCAGGCCATCAGCTTGACAATCAGCGGAGCCAACAACACGCCAACCACCGTGACTCCTGACATGAAGACGGTAACCAATGTGATCATCTTCCGAGCCAGATCCCAGGCTGATTCATCGCCTTCGCCCTTGATCTTTTTCGAGAATGTCGTCACAAACGCAGTCGAGAGCGCTCCCTCGGCGAAGAGATCCCGCAACATGTTTGGCGTGCGAAACGCAATCATGAAGGAGTCCATCCAGCGGCTTCCGCCGAACAACCCGCCCAATACGATTTCTCGGACCAGACCTAGAATTCGGCTGCACATGATCGCGATTGAAACGATGCCGGCTTTCCCTTTCGGTGTGGAATCTTCGGTGGACTCGTTGGACATGTTCTAACTCTCGGCTTCGTCTTGATACGACGCTCGTCGCAGTCGGTCCATCATGGCGATGCCAAGACCCACTTCCGAAATTGGCTCCGCAACGATTTCGTCAACCCCGGCGTGATCCAATTGACGCAACACATAAAAGAAGCGAACCGCCGCCTCAGCCTGTTTTCCGGAACCGGGTGTCAGTGTTGCGATTTCGTCCCATTCATGGAGGTCAAGGTAGCCGTCTTTTGGGCTCTCGCGATAGCTCAACAAGGCATAGGTCTTGGCAGGATCGGGCTTGAAGTCTCCCGGGCTCTCCAATAACCGAATCGGCGTTCGTGGCGCGTAGTGGCTGTCCAGCTGGCCGGGAGCGTCCTTCGCCGCGTCACCGGGTTTGCGCTTCTTGATCTGACCAAACTGCTTCAGCATATCCGGCGTGATCGGACCTGCGCGCAGGATTTCGTAAACCGGTTTGTTCTTTTGCGGCGGAGACACCCGCACAATCGTCGATTCCAACCCGTCCGAACACGCTCCGCCGTCCAGAATCAGGTGGATGCGATCGCCGAGCTCTTCCATCACGGCCACGGCCGAGGTTGGGCTGATCCGTCCGAATCGATTTGCACTCGGCGCCGCAATCGGTTTTCCCAAGGTTCGCGCCACTTTCGTAAAAATCGGATGCGCACTCAGTCGAACCGCCACGGTTGCCATGCCTGCCGTCACCAAATCCGGAATCGCGTCCGTTTTTGGCAACACCAACGTTAGTGGACCGGGCCAAAACTCCTGAACCAGCTTTTGAATGTAAGACTCAATCTCCTCCGGAATCACCGCCACCTCGCGCAATTGCTCCCGATCCGCCAAATGAACGATCAGTGGATCAAACTTCGGACGTTCCTTCACCGCGAAGACCTTCGCCACGGCATCCTCATTCAGTGCATCGGCCCCAAGTCCATACACCGTCTCCGTCGGCA
>JBCDHN010000183.1:0-6450 GCA_038749915.1 Verrucomicrobiota bacterium
CGATAAACCAGCGCATCGATGCCGATGGGGCCGCGATAGCCAATTTCCTGAAGCTTCTCTTCGAGGAATTCCCGGAGCTCGCTTCCGTAAAGTGGGAAGACGAACTGGCCGAGGAATCGTGCCAGTTCTGCTGGAAGAGCCTGGCCGGGTTTGGGGCCACATTGCGCAGCCAGAAATTGGCCGCGCGTATTATTCTCCAATCGAACGACGTCCAGTTTTTTCAGGCCTGCGGAGGTCATCTCAAATTGGACTGAGAAATCGAAGACTCGCCGCAGGCGCGGTTCGATGATGACACTACCCTGCTGCCCGATGATTTTTTCGGCCCAGCGACGGGTCGGCTCACCCTGCCACACATGGTTGCGCTGTCCGGAGGCACCAAACGGTGCCTTGACCAGCCATTCGCCTTTGTCGGGAACTTGGATCAAGTCGGGATCGTCGACCACGTTGCCAATCTGATCGGGGTCGACAAACGTCAGTGGGGTAAGCGCTGCAAATTCCTTGGACCAACCCACGTCGGTTGCTTTGGAATAAAGCTTCCGGGTTTCCTCGTTCCAGCAGTCCGCGATTCGTCGCGCGTTGTTCGGCAAGCCGGGCTCCAAGCCTCTCAACAACTCCGCACTTTGCGGACACCAGGCCCAGGGCCGCAGCTCCGCCAGTTTTCGCGCGCTCAAAGACTCCATGTCGTCTTTCGCCACGAATTCCGGCAGAGTGAATCCGTAGCGTTGCAACCGTTCGCGATGTTCCAGGCTGGGAACCCGATCCATCAAAACAACATCTTCATGACTGGCCATGAACGCCGTTAGGATCTCCAGCTCGGAAGTCAATTTGGCAACGGCATGCCGAGGATGATAAGCCTGATGTGTCATCGCGTTTTCGGGATCCGGGCAGAACCAGAAGATCCGTGGGGTTCTTCCCTTGGAGCGTTGGAAGGTTTGCAAATGCCTTACAAACTCAGTGTCAAACCCGACCTCAAAGCGACCGTCGGTGTTGAAGGTAACGTCACCATTGGCTTTGGCTCGACTTGGGCTGAGCGGGAACTCGAGTTGGCGCTCAAAGGCTTCCCAATCCGACTCTTCCTCGCGCTTCCAATGCCGGAACCACTTCAATCCATAGCTGACGTGGCTGATTTCATCTCGGTAGATTTTTTCGAGGATCAGAGCGCTCTTGATGTCGCCGGAATCACGAAACACCCGGGCGTAGTTTCGCGAATAGTCCAAGTTGGCTTGCTCAAACGTTAGGCTTAGCCGCGATACGTAGTCCAGGGGCGTCTCCATGGACGAGACCGCATTCCAAAAGAACCCGTTCACCGGATAGTCGCCAAATTCGACCCCACATTCGGCCATACGACGCAGATACCAGGTGGTGTGATGCTGTTCCTCGCGAAGCGTTTTGTAGACTCCGGCCCGAAACTTTTCCGGAGCTTCGGGAAATTTCAGCAGCACCAACGCCATGAGTTCCGTCGCCAGCAACTCGTGATTCGCGAAGAAGTGGAGCAGGATTCCGCGTTGCGTTTCGTCCTCCAGGGTGTGAAGCCCGGGCAACGGGGGAGGGGATTCTTTACGATCAAACCTCAGCGCTTCCGGGCGGCCCGGGTGCTCCGGGAGCTTCTCTGAAGGGCCTGGGTTTTCATCGGAAATTTGCGCGCCAGGCCGTGCCAACTTCGCTTCAAGCGAGTCAGCAAGCAGGATTGATTCGGCGAATTCGCGCAGTTCCATTGTTGATGGCAAGTCGTGGTTTTCTTTTTGGGTTATCCAAAAAACCACTTTTGCTCTAGATTAGGGGATCGTCCAGTTTCGACAGAAGGTTTCGCAAGAGTCTAAGATTGGGCGGTTGCGTGCGAATCCTAACACTTCTTTTGTTTACACGGTTGGTTAAGCTACTCGAGTCATGGAAAGCCTTTGGATTCTTTTGATTATTCCGCTGTTGGTGTGCGTGAATTTTCTTGCGGCGTTTCTGTTCGATGAAGACCGCCTTCGGTCCTTTTTCAAGGAGAGAAATGCGACGCTCTTGAAGTGGAGTAGGCTGCCATTCGGGCAAGGGGCGATCAGTTTCTACAGAGGGCGTCTCTATCGGATTTCTTACAAAGACGAAATGCAACGTCTGCATCAGGCCGATGTCGCTGTTTCGATTACTCGGGGTATTACTCTTTACCGCGACAAGGTGATCGAAGGCTCTCCTCCGCCAATCGATCGTGAGGAGTTGTTCGCGGAAAAAGCGCGTTTGCTAAAGCGGCTCGAGGAGATCGAACGAATCGAAAAAAGCTTGAGGTCTCAGGATCAGCCAGGCTAATCCCCGAATCTCCTTGTCAAAACCAGAATCAAGATCAGCCTAGGGCGGTTTCCTCACCATGTCCGAATCTGCCTCCAACGACGGTCCTGATATCAAGGGACTGCTCATCTTGATCCTTGCCATTGCCCTTGGGGTGGCCGCGCATTTCACCGGGTATGCCCTCGTCGCAATGCTGTGTGCGGCATCGGTGATCTCCATCGCGCTTTGGCAGGTTTGTGATCCATTTGCCGAGGCCGCGCAATGGATTGGGAAGCGGTATCACATTCCGGGTTCGGTTCGTGGGGCCACGCTTGATGCGGTGGCGAGCTCGATGCCGGAATTGTTTGCCGGGATTTTCTTTGTGATTGTGGCGCTTCAGGCGGTGGATCCCGCGGCCATTGAAGCGGGCCATCATGGGGCCGGAGCGGAAGGATATGGATCTGCGATTGCCACAACTGCAGGCAGCGCGATCTACAATATGATTCTGATTCCGGCTTGTGTGGCTCTGGTCGTGGCGGCAAAGCGCCCCAAGAATCCCATCATCAGAGTGGAGAAGGAAGTGCTCCATCGCGATGGGGTCTGGTTTATGGTCTGCGAATTGGTCTTGCTCGCCTTTCTTTGGCAGCCCTACATGCACTGGTGGATGGGAGTCGTGTTTCTGGTGCTCTATTTGATTTATCTGGTCTGGCTCTGGCGCGATGCCGGACGATTTCGTGCCAGGAAAAAGGAAGCGGGGGAATCGGAGGACTGGTCGGACCTTCCCGAGCATGCAAAGATCTTTTTCAGCCTGGGAAAGGTGCCTTTGAATCAGCTATCCGTGTGGTTGGTGATTGCTGTCACGACGGTGCTGGCGGCCACGGCGTGCTACTTTTTGGTCGAGATCACGGTGGAGACGGCCACGATTTTGAACATCCCGACCTTTTTTGTCGCCGTGATTCTGGCGGCGGCGGTTTCGAGTGTGCCTGACACGTTTTTGTCGATTGGTGCAGCCTCCCGGGGTGACGACTCCGGCGCGGTTTCGAATGCCTTTGGCTCCAACATTTTCGATATCTGCATCTGCATGTCCATCCCCCTGTTCGTGTATTCCTGGATCGACGGATGGAAGCCAGTTTCAATGTTGGGCGAGGATGGCGAGCCGATTCCCGGCATTCTGGGGCTGCGGATTCTGCTTTGGGCGTTGACGTTCATTACCCTGGCCATTCTGTGGCACAAACGAGCCCTGAGTCGTCCCAAAGCCATCATTCTGATCGGGCTTTACCTGGTGTTTGTTGCCTACGCAGTGCTGGGGTCACTTGGCATCGTCAACGTTTAGGAAGCCGGTATTTTGTGAAAAACCGAAGCTTGACGATCACCAACGTTTCGTCGTTCAATGGGCGTCCCTCTCTTAGACCAAGAAACCAAAATCCCCTCTTTGGCTTCCTGATGAACCTTCAACACCTTGTTTTCGCCGGGCTTCTGGCGCTTCTGCTGAGCAGTTGCTCGACCCGAACCGACCTCGTCGCAGTTCCCATCAAGGAACCGCAGGAAGGAATGGAGCAGCATTGCTACGTCGTGAAGACCACGGCCTACACCCACCATGAGGAGGACAGCCAGCCCTATGGAATCAAGACGGCACTGGGGACCGATCTGCAGGCTGAGGGAGAGTTTCGAAGTGCCGCCGCAGATTGGAGTCGCTATCCGGTGGGGACGAAATTCAAGATTGTAGGGCATTCGCAGGTCTACAAGGTCGATGACTATGGAAGTGCCCTGGTCGGGACCGACACCATCGACATTTATCAACCCACCATGGCTGCAATGCGTCGCTGGGGCGCTCCTTTCGTTGGGATTGAGGTTCTCGAATGGGGATCATTTCTGCGGAGTGCCGAGATTCTGGAAGGCCGCGTCAATAAAGCGGAGCATTGCCGCGAGATGTTTGAGCAAATTCTGGAGAAGGTGGAGATGCTTCCAATCGAGATGCACGACGGCTTTCCAGCTTCTGAAGAAGAAGAGGAACTTGAAGAGCGACAGCGCATTTCTCAAGGGGACGCTCCATTTGCCGATGCCGACACCGCATGAGGTCTTGACGATCACTTGATTTGCATGGGAGATGCGGCGTGACGAAAACGGAACGCGCAGCATACATCGGCTCCCGCCTTGAGGAACTCTATCCGGAGACACCCATCCCCTTGGATCATCGCGATTCCTATACCCTGCTGATCGCGGTATTGCTTTCCGCTCAATGCACCGACGAGCGGGTCAACAAGATCACGCCTCTGCTTTGGGCTGCCGCGGATACGCCCACGGCGATGCAGAAACTCTCGGTTGAACAGATTGAAGACATCGTTCGCCCCTGTGGCTTGGCCCCGCGCAAAGCGAAGGCGATTTATGACCTTTCCGGAATCCTGCTCGATCTGCACGATGGAGAAGTTCCAGAAGATATCGATGCTCTTGAGGCCTTGCCCGGAGTTGGCCATAAGACGGCGTCCGTGGTCATGGCTCAAGCATTTGGCGAGCCTGCTTTTCCAGTGGATACCCACATTCATCGTCTGGCTCAACGTTGGAAGCTCACCAACGGAAAGAACGTTGAACAAACCGAGCGCGACTTGAAGCGCTTGTTTCCCCGGGAGTCGTGGAACAAGCTTCACCTGCAGATCATTTTTTACGGTCGCGAGCATTGTTCCGCACGCGGATGCGACGGAACCATCTGCGAGATCTGCCGCGTTTGTTTTCCGGATCGAAAGCGCCCGGTCAAGACCAGGAAATAAGGGGATGCTGCCAACGATTTCCTAACACTAGCCCGACTTTGTGGGAAAATTCACAAAATCCCGTTGCGTCATTTTATACAGAAGCGTAACAAGTCCCGAAATCGTTCAAACCCACGTTCCGACCACGAATTTTTCCAGATAGATGCCAAGCATTGCATCCATGGACCTAGCGCCGCTAATCGCGCTCTCAGTTGAGGCAGAGAAACTCCCATTTGGGACGTGGCTCACGAATTCAATGTTCGTCGCCGCTCTCGTGATGGCAATTGTTTGGATTCTTGCCAGCAAGGCGACCAAAAACATGCAGATGGTGCCGCATCCGGCTCAGAATGCGTTCGAGTTCATCGTCGAGTTTCTTTACGGTCAGGTGGAGGGAATCGTCGGTCATAAAGTTGCACCGCGAGCATTCCCGCTTCTTGCCACACTCTTTATCTTTATCCTGATCTCCAACTGGTTCGGGCTGGTCCCAGGTGTTGGAACGATTGGCTGGGGAACGGGCACCACACCTTTAACGTTGGACTATGTAAAGACACCGCTTCTTCGTCCGGCAACAGCCGACTTGAACATGACATTGGGCATGGCCGCCTGTTTCATGCTGGTCTGGGCCTATTTGACGGTTCGCGAGATTGGCGTGATGGGGTTCATCAAGCACACCTTTGCACCGAAAGGCGGACTCAAGGGAGCCATGTATTATGGCTTATTGCCGATTTTCATCTTTGTCGGACTCATCGAGATCATTTCGATCGCTTTCCGGCCTGTTTCTCTCTCGCTTCGACTATTCGGGAACCTTTATGCAGGTGAAACCCTGCTCCATACGATGAGCGGCCTGGGGGACAAGCTTCCACCGTTTGCAGCGTTCCTTTGCAGTGTGGCGTTTCCACTACCCTTTTATTTTCTCGAACTGCTCGTAGGACTCCTGCAAGCCATGGTTTTTACCTTGCTTTGCGCAGTCTATATCCAGCTCTCTACTAGTCACGACGACGATCACTAACAAGAACCCAATTTCCCGTCGTGACCATGCAAAGACAGTGGGCGGCGGCAAAAAGACAACACAACCTAACTAAGAAGGAAATAAGACAATGTTCATGGATCTATTACCTATGCTAGCTGCAGAAGCAGCAGACGTCTCGGCTGCAGTAGCGGATGGAGGCTCTGGCACTGGGGCTGCCGACCTCTTGGGTTGAATCAACTTCCTCTTCCCCAGTTCGCTGGCGCGATGACCCTGGGAAGTCACGTGGACAGGCGTATCGGTAGGATCTCGGCGATGGTGTTGGGCGTCACGTCTGCGTCGTCCAGCTCGACAACAACGTAGGACGAATCAGTCGTTGGTGTCAGGGAGATCGACAGAACTTTCCGGACCAACAACTCTTTCTTCCGTTGGGCCTTCCTCGCTGGATCAAGAGCACGCTTCTTCTTCGCTTGCGTATCAGCTGGCGGCGAC
>JBCDHN010000184.1:0-6422 GCA_038749915.1 Verrucomicrobiota bacterium
AAACTATGCGGATGCTGTGTTTGACGCGTTGGCCTCGAACTCGTCCGCATACTCGGGAGAGAGTTTCCCCAATTCCTCCGCAATCGTGACCAGTTGGACCGGTATCAGTGCGGGAGACAACCAGCTGTGGGGATCAAATTCACCATGATCGTGATGATGATGCTCATGTTCGTGATGCTCCTCATCTCCTTCCGCGTGCTCATGCTCTTCGTGATGGTGATGTTCACAATCGACCGAAGGAGCGAGTTCAATGCCTCTGTTCATCGAGACAATGAGTGGTCCGTCTTGTCGCTGCTTCATTTTTTCCAAAAGCGGATCTTCAAACGGCATCCCGCTTGTGAACCAGATGTCAGCTTCAGAAATCGAGGTAACTCGTTTCGGAGTAGGCGAGAAAGAATGCGGATCCTTTCCTTCATCAACCAACACGATCACCTCAACGTGCGAACCGCCGACCTGTTCTACGAAGCCCGCCTGGGGCAACACACTTACGGCAACTTTGAGCGACTCGGCTGAAAGAGAAGCAATGCTCCACCAACCAACGATTCCGACGATGAAGAGTTTGTAAAATTGCATCCCATAGCTTTGTGCAATTCAGTTGCGTAAACAAGTGGGTTGTTAGACAATCGGCGCCTCTTTCTCCCTTGACCGCCGAATCTCGCGGTTCAAATTCGCGGAATGCAGCCCCTGATTCGTCCACTTTTCGCGATTTTTTTCGGTATCCTTTCCCTTTCGATCGTCGCTGCCCAGGATTCAGAGCTAAGCGAGGAAGAGCAAGCAATGATGGACCGGGCCAGCGTTGCCTACGGAACCCACCTTGCAAATCAACTTTCAGCGGACGGAATCGTTCTGCTTCCCAACAAAGTCGCCGAAGCATTCCAAGCAATTCTGGATGGAACCACCCCGTTGGCGGATGCCCAAACCATCGAAGCCACCTTCAACGATCTTCGCAAGTTCATCGCTGAAAATGCCGGGGAATTTCCTGAGGATGCCCAGGAAAGGGCAAGTATTGCTTACGGCACGACGTTCGCTCAGAACCTGGCAACGAACGGAGTCCGTTTGAATGCTAACGAGTTCAGCGGAGCGATCGAGGCTGTTCAGAAAAAGGAAACACCGTTGGCAGACGAAACCGCCATCGAGAAGTCGTTCCAGGAAATCGCTCGCTTTGTTGGAAAAAAGAAGGGCTTCGCCAAAATCTCGAAATCGGCAAAGACGGGTAGCCCCTACAAAAAAGAGAATGCGCAATTCCTCCTCGATAATGGCGAGAAAGAAGGCGTGTTTTGGACGCCCACAGGTCTCCAATACAAGGTGTTGAAAGAAGGCGATGGCGCCAAGCCAAAAGCGTCGGATCGGGTGGAAGTTCACTACACCGGCAAGTTGATCGACGAAACCGTCTTTGACAGCTCCGTGGAGAGAGGTCAGCCAATCACGTTCGGACTCAATGGCGTGATTGCGGGTTGGACCGAAGGGCTGCAACTCATGAGTGTCGGCTCAAAGTATCGTCTTTTCATTCCCTACGACCTCGGATACCGGGAAACGGGTTCTCCGCCGAAGATTCCGGGCTATGCCACGCTGATCTTCGATGTAGAGCTACTCGCCATCAATCCGTGATCGACCCGACTCTGCCTCTCGAACGGATCGTCTCCGGCGGTCAAACCGGGGCTGATCGCGCGGGCCTGGACTGGGCTCTTGACCATGGGATTCCTCATGGCGGATGGTGTCCCCAAGGAAGGCGCGCAGAAGATGGCCCGATTTCGACGCGATACGAGCTTACCGAGACTGCTGAAAGCAAGTATCACGTTCGAACCCGACTGAATGTCGAAGATTCTGATGGAACCGCCATCTTTGGCCTCGCTGCCGAACTTACGGGCGGTTCAGCGCTGACAAGAGAGTTCGCCCAACAGTTTCTGAAACCGTGGATTCACATTTCGCAAGCGGCGACCAAAGATGCAGCCATGGCGTTGCGGCGGTTCCTGATCGAGAACTCCGTTCACACCCTGAACATCGCCGGACCGCGCGCGTCCTCCGAATTCGGAATAGCCGATTTCACCCTGAAAGTTCTCGACGACGCTCTGCTGATCGCAGGCTGAGTCACCTGATCAAGTCGAGGTTCGCTTGGGAAACAACTCGTACTTGTCCAACTTGTCCCGCAAAGTGATCCGAGAAATTCCGAGCCACTTTGCCGCGTTGGTTTGGTGGCCGTGAGCCAAACGGATCGCCTGTGAAAAGACCTCTCGCTCGAATTCCTGGAGCAAAACTCCGTAGGCACCCGATATTTCACCATTCTTCGCCTGTTTTAAGATGTCGGTAACCTGTTGAGAAAAGGGATGATCCTGGCCATTCCCCAATGCCGGCACCGCTGAGGAACCGAGTAGCGATTCCACATCGGCTCTTGCGATGGGATATCCCCGACACTTGAGCAGCGCTTTTCGAATCACGTTTTCCAGTTCGCGAACATTTCCCGGCCACTCATAGTCCATCAGCAGCTCCATGGCCTGATCCTCAACCGGCGGCGTGTCGATTTCGTACTCCCGACTATACCGCTCCAGAAAATATCCGGCCAGTGCCTTGATGTCGTCTCCACGCTCACGCAAAGGAGGGACGGTGAGAATGGCTGCATTGAGCCGGTAATAGAGATCCTGGCGAAAGTCTCCCGAGTTGACGGCTGCTTCCAGATTGCAGTTGGTTGCGGTGATGATCCTGACATCCACGGGAATCTCTTCCCGACCACCAACCCGATTGATAACGCGTTCCTGCAGAACCCGAAGCATTTTCACCTGGGTGTTGAGCGGCATGTCGCCGATCTCATCGAGAAAGAGCGTTCCTTCGTTAGCCTGCTCAAAGCGGCCAATTCGCCGAGCATCAGCGCCTGTGAAAGCGCCTTTTTCATGACCAAAAAGCTCGCTCTCGAGCAATGTCTCAGGAATCGCGGCACAATTGACGGCAATGAATGGCTGCCCGGCTCGTTTGCTGTGACTGTAGATCGCCCGAGCGATCAACTCCTTGCCGGTACCCGTTTCTCCCTGAATCAGAACCGTAACATTTTTGTCCGCAACCCGCCCCATCTCCTTGTAAACGTCCTGCATGCTTGGGCTCGTGCCAATGATGCTCTCCCGCTCATCCTCAGTGGGAGGGTCTCCTGGAATCTCGACCGGTTTACCGTTGATCCGCGCGGTTTGGATCGCCCGTTTCGCGACTGAGACCAAATCACTTAATCGAAACGGCTTAATCAAATAGTCGAAAGCTCCATGTCGGGTGGCTTCGATCGCCAAGTCCGTGGTCGTGTAGGCCGTCATCATAATCACGGGAAGCCTCGGTTTGGATTCGTGAAGCTTTTCGAGAAGCTCCATTCCGCCAGTTCCAGGGAGTCGGAAATCGGTGATTACGGCATCAAAGTCTTCTTCCAGCGCCGCTTTCAGGCCCTTCGAGCCATCGCGGGCAACAGTTGTTTGAAAACCCTCGGTCTGAAGAAGATCGGAAACCGAATCAGCCAATTGAGGATCATCCTCAACGACCAGTAACCTAACTACGGAACTCATATCGTCATTTGCAAGCGGTTGTGATTCCCTCGTAATATAAAACGGGGGAATTGATTAAAAGGAGGCTTCAAGGGGGGGGAGCAGAACCAAATGTGGGCTCTGCGCCTGCAAAGCACCGAAGGATAAACCATGTTTCCCACTTTGATCAACAATTGATCAATATTTCTGACAAATTTCGCACCCCTGACTCCTAAAATTGAGCTTTTCCTCCATCCCCAAGGATTTCCCTCGCACCTGACTGCGAAACGTTGTACAATTAACTTCCAGTTGATCTGTTCCTTATCTTTTTTCGATTCTTATGAGCGGTAGACCCATTGAAATTTTATTGGTTGAAGACAGCGCAGCCGACATCCGGCTGACGGAAGAAGCCCTGAAAGAGGGCAAAGTACAGAACCACCTCAACATCGCTCGCGACGGTGAGGAGACCCTCCAGTTTTTGAGAAAAGAAGAGCCCTTTGGGAATGCACCCCGACCCGATCTGATTCTGCTCGACCTGAACCTTCCCAAAAAGGATGGACGCGAAGTCCTCCAGGAAATCAAGGCGGATGACCTGCTGAAGAGTATTCCCGTCGTGGTGATGACCACATCCCAGGCAGAGGAAGACATTATCAAGGCATACAACCTGAATGCGAACTGCTACATCACCAAGCCGGTCGATCTCGACAAATTCATCGATGTGGTGAAAAGCATTGAAGACTTTTGGCTGACAATCGTTCGGCTCCCCACCTCTCCTTAGATCTACAGGCCCTCGGACCTACCAACCTTCGCTGCACACTTAAAACCATGGATCCCGCCGGTTCTGCGACAACTCCAGGCGCGAACACAAGAGACGACCTACCCGGAGAACTGAACATTCTCCTCATCGAGGACAACGTTGCTGACGCCAGACTCGCCGAGCACATGCTGCGCGAGGAACCGGATCGCATGGTCGTCAATATCCAGACGCACGCGACGCTTTCCGGCGCGATCGAAGCTCTCAGCGCCGAGCCAAATCGATTCGACGTCGTGCTACTCGATCTGTCTTTGCCCGACAGCATGGGTCCGGAGACATTTCAGCAAATCCACCTAGCCGCCCCGAAGCTGCCCATCATTATTCTCAGCGGTCTGACTGATGAGGAAATGGCGACTCACCTCGTGAGTATGGGGGCTCAGGATTACATGCTGAAGGACGGCATGGAGCCGGCCACGATGCGTCGTTCCATTCGCTACGCCATCGAGCGAAAAGCCAGCAGTGAGAAACTCACCAAGTTGAATGCCGATCTGGAACGCAAAAACGAAGAACTGCGGACGATGCAGCTCCAGTTGATCCAGGCCGAGAAAATGGAATCGATCGGGCGGCTTGCTGCGGGGGTGGCTCACGAAGTTAAGAACCCGCTCGCGATGATTCAGTTGGGTGTGGACTACCTTATGGAAGGCGTCGATGTCGACGATCCCAACCTGGCCAAGATCCTGGGACGAATGCAGAATGCAGTGGTTCGGGCTGACGCGATTATTTGCGGTCTGGTGGATTTCTCTTCCGCGCGCCAGCTCGACCTTGAGTCGGGAGATATCAACGCCCTTGCTGAAAATTCCCTGCTGTTGGTGAAGCATGAGATCACCAAGAAGAGCATCCAGGTCGACAAGAGTATCGAGGCCAACCTGCCACTGGTGAAGATCGATCACGCCAAAATGGAGCAGGTGTTGATCAACTTGCTGATGAATGCAATCCAGGCAATGCCGGAAGGCGGAACGCTTGGGATTTCCACGATCGGAAAGACGCTGGAGTCCCACGAACGCGACCGCGGCGCCCGGACCGTAGATCAACTGAGAACCGGGGACCCCGTCATTGTGCTTAGGATTGACGATAGTGGCTGCGGAATACCTTCGGACAAGATCGACCAAATATTTGATCCCTTTTTCACCACCAAGGAAACAGGCCAAGGAACTGGACTCGGATTGACCGTGGTCAAGAAAATCATCGAGCTTCACAAGGGGTCGATTAGTCTTGAGAACAGACCTGAAGGCGGCTGCCGGACGGAGATCATCCTCAAGGCAGCCCAGCAGAGTCAGGAGGCTGAAACCGTATGAAGCGTGTCTTGCTCATCGACGACGAAGTCGACTTTACGGAATTGGCTCAGGTCGCCCTCGAGCGCAGCGGTGAATTTGAGATGAAGACGTTGAATGATGCTCGCGATGCGATTGATGTGGCGCGCGATTTTCAACCCGATCTCATCGTCAGCGACATCGTCATGCCCAACAAAGACGGCGCCGAGCTGGTTCGAGAGCTCAAACAGGATCCGAACTTGAAATCCATTCCGGTGATTGTGATGTCGGCCCTGTTGAACCAAAATGCGGTTGCCTACAAGGAAATTGGCGAGCTGGATGTCGCTGAAATTTTGGAAAAACCAATTAAACTGGATCAACTTCGTGAGAGAATGAGGGCTGCTCTCGCTTGAGACGAGGTTCCAAAACTTAACTAGAAACATGAGAAAACGCCTCCTAATCATCGACGACGACAAGGAATACGCCGAAACCCTGCAGATGAACCTGGAGCGAACGGGCGAATTCGATGTGCGTACCATCAACTACAGCCCCCGATCGGTTTCTGTCGGGAAAATCGTTCAGCCCGATTTGATTCTCCTCGATTTCACCATGCCCGATCACGACGGCGCAGAAGTGCTCCAACATCTCTGCACTCAACGTCGACTCGCAAAAGTCCCCGTAATCATGTGCACGGCGTTGGCTGACATTCCCGACAAGGATTCTCTGGCCGGCAACGTCTGCGCCATTTTTCGGAAACCGGTCCTCGCTTGAGCCTGGACCTGGAAGTCTTCGCGGAGAACCACACGAGCAGCGTCCTGCATTGGTCGGTGGCAAAGCCGGGCATCGACACGACGTCGTTCGACA
>JBCDHN010000185.1:0-6413 GCA_038749915.1 Verrucomicrobiota bacterium
GCAGTTCTGGGAATTTGACCAGCGTCTACTGCCGAAAATAAAACGCGGCGTAGGTTGTTGCGGTCAGTTCCTCCAGTCGAATTCTTCGTCCTCTGGCATCTTCCCCCCAGGGCTCGGTGAGGATCGCTTCGTGGCGATCCAAATTGATGCCGGAAACAATGGAGGCATGTGAAGGGGTCCCTTTCTTTTCGCGTTCAGGCCAGGAGGCGATCATGGATTTGCTCGGTGTCGGGAGAGTCGCTCCCGGATTCCTGGCAAATTTCTCGGCGAATTGGCGATGCGCCTGTTCACGCTCGGCGGACACCCGTCTCCAGACGATCACCGGGAGACCTTTCTCAAGCGATTGAGCAATCCTGCGGGCATCAAACCGGCTGGAAAGTTGAACCCGAAGATCCACTTCTTCTGCGGTCGCGTGATAAAGCCCCATGATGTCGGCCCCTCGCGCACTTCCCGTGTTACGCAAATTGGCGCTGGATTCCAGAACATCGGTTGGCATCCGAAGGCCAAGATAGTGGCCAACCATGGCAAGGGAGTGAATCCCGCAGAAGGGAGTGTTTCCCTGACTGAACATGGGGATGTTCGAGACGGTAAGATCGCCATTCTCCGCGTAGATCACGTTTTCTCCCCACTGCTCACTGCGTTGTCGAGCCGACATCGCAGCGACCTCATCATCCAGAAAACTATCGAAGTCGGAGCCCTCTCTCAGGAGCGAAAGACTGATGGAATGATTGGGGCGAATGGACAATCGGAGAAGAAACTCTTCCCAGCGATAATCCTTGTAGACCATTCTCAGCATGTTGCTGCGGCCGACTGTTGTCAGCTTGGGTGGGCCACATCCACCTTCGAGCCGTTTGGTCAGATTTCGGCTCAATTGGTCGAACTGATGAGCAAATTCCGAGCGCCGCTGATTACCGATCTGTCGATCCGCATGAGTTTTTTCTCCCCCCAGCTTGAATCCAAAGAAGGGTCCCGCGTCCAGGTAGTTGATCGTGATCTCCTGCAGCGAGCCAGCCTCTGAACGAGCTGAAACCGCATAGGGAACAGCGCCAAATAGCACCGGATTGGCGGACATTTTTTGGATCGTCTCGCCTCCCAAACCGGGTTGCGCCACCCACGAGCCGGGAACATCGCCATTCTCCCAGACATCCACATTCAAAAACGGTCGAGTCAGATCAGCATTGAATCGAGGCGTGGCGGGAATGACGGGTGGAATGATCAGATTCCCGTTCCCGTTGATGATAAAAGTGTCGGGGATGGCAACCGCCTTCTGAAACGTTCCCAACGCAACAAGGACTACGCAGAACAACCTGATTTTCATCCCAAAGGCCTACCAAATTCGCTGTCAAATTGCAACCTCCACCGTCACCTCAAGGCTTTTGGGTAGCCTGGGACTTCAAGGCTTTGGTCCGACTGCCTGCGGCTTGGCCGATTTTGGCGCCGGGGTCAGTTGCTTCTGAACGCGGGTGACACCCCGCAAAAAATGGATGTCTGCGGAACGCCCGGGGGTCAAGCAGTAGCAGGTATCCGAAAGATCGTCTAGCGTATCGATCCGCGCTCCGCCAAAGTAAATCACCACGTCTCCCGGCTTCATGTCTGCTTGATCACCGGGTGATCCCGGCCGAACCGAAACCACTTTCGCGGTTGTCGTTCCGGTGTTGAAGGTCACACCAAGCCAGGCATCTTCGCGCTTGCCGAAATCAAGGAGGTCCGTCGCCAGCTTGGAGGCAACCTCAATGGGAAGTACGTGGAACTCCTCGCCATTATCGTCAAGCCGGCGACCGAGATCGATCCCGATCACCCGGCCTCTCCCGTCAAGCAGAGGCAAACCTCCAAACGAGAGTGCGTTGGGAATGCGAACGCGAAGGTGGGCCACCGGCAGTTCCTTGCCTTCGACTCTTCGGTCCCGACCAATGAGGATCCCGTCAACGGCTTGCTCCGGCTGGCCTTCCTGATCCAAGGCCAATGCAAACGCCGGATCGCCGATGTAAAGCTGGCGACTCGTCCCGAGTTCCATCGGCGGCACCTCTTCACCCGCTTTGCGGGTTCCTTTCACCAGCACCAACCCTGAGTTGGAGTCGATCAAAACGACCTGCGCTTCACGATCACTTTGGGATGAGCGAATGATGACGCTCTCCGCGACCTTGGCGGATTCCCGAACCGTAGCAAACATTCCGTTGGCCAAGGCAAATCCGGGCGTCCGCTCCGTCCGGCTCCGTTTTTCGCCCCGCCAATAGATGTGCACCAGCGACGGAGTAACTTCGCTCAAGACCGGGAACGAAGTTGGCGCAATCGAAGTCTCGCGGCTCGTCGAAAGAGGGACGGGCTGAGACTTGATTTGATCCTCTTGTGCGTAGCCAGCGGTGACCAAAACGATCCCGCAAAGCACAACTTGGAGGCTGGATACGAACGCTTTCACGGAATCAACCGCCGGCGAGGTGGACAGGGAGACTAAAATTCTCGAAGGAGCGAAGTGGAATCGAACTCCTCAACCGCCAATTCGCCCTGGAATTCCGAACCGGCTTCAGGGTTGCCACCAGTAACAAAAGCAACTGCAATCAAGGCAGCACAAGCGCCAGCCAGGCTACCTGCGATCCACTGCTTTCCACGCCAGCCGTTCAGCCAGGTGTCGAGGCGATCCAAAAACAGGCGATGCACCGGTAAACGCAACATTTCAGCCCGTTGGCGGTCGTGAAATTCTTCCACAAATCGCTCGAAATAAGCTTCGCCGGGCGTCTCATAACGCTTCAAAGCGATCAGTTTTCTGACTTTTTCGAATTCGTCCATAGTGTTGGGAGGGATATCAGGTTTGGTAAAATCTACGTCACTGCCGAAATTCCTCGAGGTAGTTCTGCAATTGACGATGGGCGTAAAACAATCGTGACCGAACGGTGCCGGGTGAGACATTCAAAATCTTGGCGATTTCGTTGTGAGGCATACCCATAACATCGAACATGGTGACGACGGCTCTGTGATCCTCAGACAGTGCCTGCATGGCACCGTTCAATCTTTGCTGAAGCTCCAGAATGTTCACTTCTTTCACCGGGTCCGACTTCGAGGTAGACTCGATGAAGTCGGAATCATTCTGAATGTTCAAATCGACGTCATCAAGGCTCACTTTGCGCTGTCGATTGCGCTTTTTGAGGAAGTTGAGCGTCATATTGACCGAGATCGAGTAGATCCAGGTGTAGAAGGTGCTTTTGCCCTGAAAACGCTTCAGACTCCGATAGGCTTTCGCGAAAATATCCTGGAGGAGATCGTTCGTATCCTCATGATTGGACGTCATGTTGTAGACCAGTCCGTAGAGCTTCGAACTATGCTTGCGGATCAGTTCATCAAAAGCCTCCGTGTCTCCGTTCTGAGCACGTTCCACGAGTGGTTTATCTTCGTCTGGCTTTCGCGGGCCTGCCATGTGAGACTTTTTGCTGGAGAAGCAGAACTACAGTGAGGGGTTTAACGGAAAGAGCTGTTTTGTAGAGGAAAAATGGGCGGTTCGCACGAAAAGATTTCACGAATTCCCCCGTTCGCGACGGATGGAGACGCTTACGGAGCCCGTGTCCGGGAGGATGAACTTTCGAACAGTGATTTCAACAGTGTCCAACCGATGTGCCGCCAAAATGGCTTCGGCCAGTTCCTCAGCCAGAGTTTCGATCAACTGTCTGGGCCGCTCGCAAGCCAGCTTCCGGACCAGCAACCAAACCTCGTAGTAGTTGATGGTTTTTTCGATGTCATCGGCCAGATCGACGAGTTGATCGGATGGAAAGAGCGACACATCAATCTCGAGAGTCTGAGGAATCTCCCGCTCTTCGTCAGGGACCCCGATTTGCGAGGAGACGCGTATCGCGGACAATGAGATGCGGTCTGGAGAATCTGGCATTGCCCAAAGTGCGGACTTTGCCGTCATCCGCCACTTGATTTTCAGTGCGCCGCACGATAGCCTCGCCCCGTTCTAACCTTACCACCATGATCAAATTCCTCCATACGCGCATTCGCGTTAGCGATTTGGACAAGACCATCGACTTCTACGAAAAGCTGGGGTTTAAGGTCACCCGAAGAACGGACAAATCCCCCGCAGGTAACCAGCTCGCGTTTCTTGAGATCGAGGGGAATGAACATTTCCTTGAGCTTTGCTACTCACCGGAATTCAAGGTGGACTTTCCTGAAGACTTGATGCACACGGCAATCGGTGTTTCCGACATCATGAGCTTCTGCGATGATTTGGAGAAAGCCGGGCTCGAGGTCTGGCCAGGGGACTGGCGAGAAGCGTTCCCCAGCGGAGCAAAGAGCAAAATGGCGTTTGTAACGGATCCCGACGGTTACGAGGTGGAAATTTTGGAGCGCTAAGCTTTCAATAGTTGTTGAGTTTTTCTCAATCTGAGTCCTAACATAGGCACCAATTCACCGTTTCCACTGACTTTGGCTGATTCTCCCAATGGGACTCTCCAACAACGCCGAACCGCTCAATACTGAAGACTACCAGCCGTTCCGAAGTTTTGCCCTGATTTGGGGGATCACGACCCTGATTCATCAGCTTTCTTTCAGCTTCTGGCTTCAGACCTGGCCGGGCTGGCTTCTGACTTACTGCGCCTTTCTCGTGGTCTTGGAGCCGCGTTGTTTCGTGAGATTCAGCGCCCTCATCGTGACATCACTCATGAACTGGTTCTACAAACTACCGTTTGTTCCGAACCACATGCTTTTTGAGGGGATGATCAACCTCATGCTGTTGGTCGGCATCATCTGGGTGGTCTGGCAGCATCGGAAGGATCTTCCGAGCAAAAAGGAACTGATGCACGAGGCCTGGGTCAGGGGATGGCCCTTTGCGCTCGGTATCCTCGTCAAGTTCGTTCATCTGAACCTGACCTCGGAACCCCGCGATCATGTGATTGGCGGAGCCACAACCCTGATCATGGTCGTCGCGATCGGTTCCGCCCTTGCCCGCAAGCCGGTCGAAATTCCCAAGGTGAGACGGCAATTCATCGACACCGTGGCGCCGGTGCTTCGCATCCAGGTCGTGATCATTTACATCTGGGCCGCGATTCAAAAGTGCAATTGGGATTACTGGAACCCGGTCCACAGTTGCGCAGCCTTATTACATAAGGAAATCGCTCTTCTCCTGCCGATGGTTCCAGCCGCTCCCTGGTCTCAGTACTGTGCGATCTGGGGATCTCTCATGTTCGAGTTCGGCATCCCCATTCTACTGCTCGTTCCACGCCTTCGAGCCCTCGGCTTTTTTGCCGCGATCTTCTTCCATCTCTGGCTTTCCGTTCATCCGGCGGGAGGAATCTACAGCTTCAGCTCTCTCATCTTCGCCGCGCTTTATCTATTCCTTCCCAAAGCCGCTACGAACGAGCTCCAATCAATGTGGTCGCGAACCCTCCGCTCCATCAGCAAAGGTCAACCCGACCGGGCCCGAGGAATCATTCGTTGGTCAATTGTCGTGATCTTCGTCGTTGCCGTGGTCTTCCAAGGGTATTTGTATTTAACCCAGGGACGAACTCGCGAAGTCTTTGAAACGAAGGCAAATCGGGTTGGCTTTCTTCTTTGGTTGATTTGGGGTGTTTGGCTAGCTCAGTGCTATCTCGTCGCCGTGTGGCGAGAGCGAGCGAGCTTCCGCGCCTGGCCCAATCGACCGACCTTGAATCCCGCTTGGATCATGGTCATCCCGGTCCTTTTCAATGGCTTTAATCCGTGGGTTGGTCTCAAGACTCAGACCTCGTTTTCGATGTATAGCAATCTTCGCAGTGAGGGGAATTTTGGGAACCATGCCTTTCTGAAACGTTGGGACTTGTTTCCGATGCAGAATGACTTGGTCGAACTCATCGATTACGAGCCCAACATTCTAGAGCCGCCGGAAAAGCCAAAAAACCTCATGCAACACGCCAACTCTGGCTCGATTTTTCCCTATTTTGAGCTAAGACGACTACTTAGCGAGCACGATGGTGACGTCCGCGTTATCTATCGACGAAATGGTGAGGAGCTCGGCGTCATCCGCAAAGGCGATTACGTCACCGGGGACGAACATCTCTTCAAACCGATACCGTGGTATCAGTACAAGCTACTCTGGTTCCGCCGCCTCGAATCGCTGGAAGACCCAATGCATTGCACGCATTAGGGTCCGTTCGAAAAACATGGCGACCGCCCGTTTTGAGAGAAAAATCCAAAGGATTCTTCGCTTCGCATTTCGAAAACGACACGCAACTCGTGTCATGATTCGAATTCCCGCCGAAAGGTACTAAATGTAGCTCTCTGGCAGCATTTCCAATTCAGGATCCGGAATGCGCTGCCGGATTTTGAAGACTTCCAGAAAATACTTCACCGTTAGGAGCACGCTGAGAGCGGAACTGACTCCCATGCTGAGTCCCAGAATCATCGGATCCTTCCAGAACACGGCAAACGCGGCAACATGAACGAGCGCC
>JBCDHN010000186.1:0-6398 GCA_038749915.1 Verrucomicrobiota bacterium
CCGCCCCCTTACCTGGCGGGTTGAATGAACCGGAATGATCAAAGGTCCAGCGAGCATCGGGGTTGGCTTCGCGAATGACATCCTGAATCGGCGAAGCCACCGAAAACACCGCCGACAATGCAAACCAACTTAGTATGAGACAAAAAGGGTTGATGCACATGCTTCTAATTCACACGATTTTTCGGCAGAATCTTCCAGAACTTTCTCAGCGAATAGTCACAAGGCCCCTCAATGCCAGCGCTGCAGTTCCACGATGTTGCCTTCTGGGTCGGTCATGTAGATCAACGTCAACTTTCCGGCGCCGGGAATATCGATCGTGATCTTCTTTCCGTAGTCTATCCCGCCCCGATCCAGGATTTGCTGCCGGACACCTTCAAAGTCCTCCACCTCAAACGCCAGATGCGCGAAGCCCGGTCGATTGATCGCTGGTTCCTGGGAGGAAAGTTGCTGGTTGAAGGTGAAAATCTCGATTGTCGGCCCATGTTCGCCGTGCCCGGGAACGCGAAGATGCTGGCCAACGACGCGGACATCCTCGATTCCCGTTAAATCATCCGTGTGCTTGCCGCGATGGTCCCGCTCGGAGCTGACGGGAACGCAGTCGAAAACCTCAACATAGAATCGCATCAGCTTCTTCCAATCCTCCGCAATGATGTTGGTATGGGCGTATCGAATCTTTGGCCTCTTCGAAGCACTCATGATAGCAATCCCTGGATCACGTGGCCATGCACATCGGTTAGGCGGCGATCGATCGAGTTGTGGCGGACCGTCAGTCGCTCGTGATCAATCCCCAAGAGATGAAGGATGGTGGCGTGAATGTCATAAACCTGGGTAGGGTTTTCACGATCGAGCGGTTTAAACCCCCATTGGTCACTTTCCCCAACCGTAACACCGCCTTTGATTCCGCCTCCGCATAACCAATTGGTAAAGACAAAAGGATTGTGATCTCGCCCCGTGCCTCGCTGCGCACACGGCATCCGACCAAATTCCGTTGTCCAGAGAATCAAGGTTTCGTCCAGCATTCCACGCTGTTTCAAATCCTTGATCAAGGCAGCCGCCCCTACCGCCATGCCATGTGCCAGTGGACCGTGATCGCGGGTGATGTCCTCATGCGAATCCCAGTTCCGGCGCGGAAACCCATTCTCGTTTCCGCTGAAGATCTGAACAAACCGTACGCCGCGTTCAATCAAGCGACGTCCAATCAAACACTTCCGGCCAAAGAACTCCGCTTCTGCCTTCGGATTGATCTTGGAGTCATCGACACCAGGCCCCTCCGGAGCCAAGCCGTAGAGATCCTTAATATATTGGGGTTCTTTGGAGATATCGAGCGCTTCTGTCGCGCTGAGTTGCATCTGGGCAGCCAGTTCGTAACTCCGAATTCGGGCCTGGAGACGGCTGTCACCCGGTCGAGTTTCGGCATGTCGAGCATTGAGTGTCTTCAATAACCCGTGGGCATCGCGATCCGCCTCACGTGTGACAAAGCTCGCCTTTTCCGGGGGAAACAGATCGTTGATCGGCCTCTTCTCTCCCGGCCGAATCACCGTCCCCTGATGCTGAGCCGGAAGGAACATGGAAGACCAGTTTTTGACTCCATTCGAGGCAAAGCCACGGTGGTCCGGCAAAACGACGAAGCTGGGCAGGTTCTCGTTCTCAGACCCCAGTCCGTAGCTGACCCAGGATCCGGCGCTGGGAAATCCTGGCCGGCCAAAGCCGGTCGTTTGCAGCAAGGTTCCCTGACTGTGAACTCCGGTCTGACCAACGAGGTTATGCACAAACGCCATGTCATCAACGACCTCGCCCAACGGAGCAACCACTTCGCTGATGGCTTTTCCGCTCTCCCCATATGGCTCGAACTCCCAATACGACTTCGCGCTCGCACCCGGTGAACTTTGGAACAGCTCAACTCCCTCACCTGGATCCCACTGTTGACCATGTTCCTTCTCCAACTGCGGCTTGTAGTCGAAGAGGTCGACATGACTCGCCGCTCCCGCCATGAAGAGCTGGATGACTTGTTTGGCCCTGGCCGGGTGATGCTTGGAGTGAATCGCTCCCTCTGAGGCCAACAAATCCGTTAGCGCCAATCCCCCAAAGGTGGTTGACAGTCCCGAAAGTAAATGGCGCCGGTTCATCATCGCGTGAAGCGTTCCAGAACTTGGATATGAAGCCGCTCAACGACGGCCGCTGACTCCGGGTTCGCAGCCAGATTCTTCGTCTCTCCCGGGTCCGTTTCGTGATCGTATAACTCCCGTTCCACAACTCCCCCACTCTTCTCCTCAAACCATGCCACATAACGATAGCGCTCCGTCCGGATTGCTCGTCCCATGTATTGGCGACCGAAGCGTGCATATTGGCTGAGCGCCACATCGTTTCGCTCCGAATCGGCAACCAGACTCTCCCCTTCGAGATGTGGGGGTTGCGGTATTCCTGCCAAATCGCAGAGGGTCGGATACAGATCGACAAGCTCAGCGAGTTGGCGCGATCGCTGCCCTGTTTGCTTTGGCTGAGCGATCATCATGGGAACCCGGGTCGCGATCTCGAAATTGGTCATCTTTCCCCAGGCACTATACTCTCCAAGATGCCAACCGTGATCGGACCAAAGCACGATGATCGTATTGTCAGGATCAAAATGCTCCAGCAGTTTTCCGATCTGCGCATCCACATAACTCACGCACGCGGCGTATGCATGAAGCAGCTCCAATTGTTTCTGCTCGGGAATCGTTCCTTCGTAGGCAACATTCAGATAACTACGCATCTCATATCCATTCCAATCCATAGCCTCCTGGCGACTGGGGCGTTTCGGCATCACCAGACCAACGCGTTTCGCACCTCCAACGTAGCCGTCCGAATTGAACCAGGCCATCACCGGGGAACCTTTGGGAGGATTCGGAATGTCGGTTAGCCAGGACTTGTCTGGTTGATAGAGATCGAAGTAGCGCTTTGGAGCGACAAATGGCAAATGGGGCCGTCGATATCCGACCGCGAAGAAAAATGGTTTCGTTTCTTCAACCTCGCCAAGTTGCGCAATGACCTCGTTGGTCATTCTTCCTGCATAGAGATGTTCATCGGAGACATCCGGATTCTGCCAGACCGGACAAGCCCATCGCTCGGCAATAAACGTCGGCCCCTGAGGATTTTTCTCATCAACCACTTCCCACATTTCACGTTCACGACCCGGTGAAGAAGGAACCGACCAATCCCGCGGCTCATCCCAACCATCGTGGTAAATCTTGCCGAAACTTTGCGTGTGATAACCACTCTCCTTGAAATACCTCCCCATCGACACCACTTGAGATCGCTCTCGAAATGCTTTCACATCTTTGTCGTTATTACTGAAGACACCGATCGAATCCGGACGAAGGCCGGTCATGATCGAAAGCCGTGAAGTGCCGCACTTGGCGTACTGACAATAGGCTCGTTCATACACCGTGCTTCGCGAGGCCAACCGATCAATGTTGGGCGTTTTGACTCGGGTATCCCCATAACACCCTAACATTGGCCTCAAATCATCGATCGCGATCATGAGGATGTTGGGACGTTCCGCCAACGCTCCCCCAAAAAGGCAAGACCAAACCAAAAGGACTCTAGTCCACATAAGCAAATTCGTTGAGATTAAAGATCAGTCGACAAGTGGCAGCCAGCCCGTGTTTCTCAGCATAAGCATGGAGCATCTGTGACTCCTCATTCGTCACCGATCGACCAAACGCCAAAACGATTGCGTTTCCGATGGGGTCCGTTTCAGGTTCGAGCCGCTCCGCGAACTGCGTCGCCATTGCGGTCATGAAGGGATTGTTCATCAGGACAAGCGCCTGCAGCGCGGTTGTCGTTTCATCTCGCTTCGCAACCATTTGCGAAGGATCGGCGCAGTCGAGGGTTGTCAAAAACGGCTGTGTCTGACTGCGAGCAATAAAACGGTAGATGGTGCGGCGATGGGTGTTCGGATCGTTGGGATCGTGGAGATGATACCAGAATTTCGGGGTATGATCGTCCTTGAAATTGAAGTCCCGAAAGCTTGGACCACCCATCCGCAAATCGAGTTTTCCTGCCACCGCGAGAATAGAGTCGCGCATTTCTTCGGCGCGAAGCTTCCGCCGATTCATGCGCCAGTAGTATGTGTTCCCTCCATCAACTTTTGCATTCAACGTCTGATTTGCCGAGCTTTGCCGATAGGTCGAACTCGTGACGATTAATCGATGAAGGTCCTTCAGCGATTCCGTTTCCTGAAGCCGGACCGCAAGCCAATCCAATAATTCGGGATGAGTCGGCTTCATCCCCATTCGTCCAAAATCGTTGGGAGAATCAACAATCCCTCGCCCGAAGTGGCTTAACCAGATACGATTGGCAATCGAACGCCAGAGTAGAGGATTCTCCGGATCGGTCAGATATCTGGCCAACGCAGCACGACGATCGCCTTCATCGTGGTCCTCCGAAAGCGGGAAGATCGGTTGCCCCCCCTCCCAAAGGGCTGGTGCGCCCGGTTGCATCTCCTCTCCCGGCGTGTTCAAATCACCGCGATGCAGCAAATGAATCGGGCGCGGTTTTCCATTGGTCGCGATGACCTTTCCGCGGGTTTTGAAGTGCGTTGCGATGGAGTAGACAAGTTTTCCTTCGGGTAGCTCAGCGAGCTGCTTCTTTTTTGATTGCAGTAGTTTGGTTAGCTCACTGCGTCTCCTGGCCTGGTCCGGAGTTTCCAGACTTGTGAGAAAAAGTTGCAGCTCCTGTTTCAGTTCTCTGAGCTGCTGGGATGCGCGAGAGTTTCCGCCAGAAGCAGCCTTTCCATCCACCAGGTTCCTTGCCCCCCAGCGGATTCCCTGCTCGATTGAATCCTTGGCGGTAATGGTTGCGGTTGCCGCAATATTTTGCCCTCTCGCATCGAAGATCCGAACTTCCCCCAGGGCGAAAATATAATCGTTCTTTCGTTCAGCCAATTTCGTTGCCGTGATTCGAATGGTCTTCGCGCTCTGACCAATCGTCAGACTGACCGGAACAATGCCTGGATTTGCGGAATCATGCTTGGTGAAGTCGAGAATCGCCGCTTTCCCGATCGCGACCTGATAGCGCCGCGGAAACCCGAATCCGGCCCCGATACCAGCGTAATCGTCATACGCTCCCACCAACTCGATCCGCGAGATCTCGACCGGCTTGGGGTACTCCAACTGCACCCACTTCCCCTCACTTTGATGTTTTGAAATGTGGCTGTGATAGCCATGTTCAGGAACCGTTTTCAAGGTCACCAAACCACTCGTCTCCAATTCGGAGATTTCTGTCCGCAATCGAGCCAGCTCAGCACCACCTTCTTTCTTCTTTGCTTGATCAAATGCTGCAACCTCTCCCTCCAAGCGGCCAATTTCCAAACTCAACACGTCACGCTGTCGAATCAATTCCGGATCCAGATCATAAACGCGATCACGGCGATCGACCGCCGCAAAAACGGTTTGAAGCCGATAGTAATCCTCCATCGAAACCGGATCGAACTTGTGATTGTGGCACTGCGCACACTGGACGGTTATGCTCATGAAGGCGTTGAACACAGCGCTCACCATATCGTCTCGATCCATGTGCTTGGCGATTCTTCCATCCAGCTTCTTTTCCCCAACTTCGTGATGCGAAATGAAATCCCACGGTCCCGCCGCGATGAATCCGAGCGCGACGATTCCATCCGGCTTTCCCGGCCACAAGACGTCGCCCGCTATCTGCTCCTCGACGAACCGCGTCCAGGGTTTGTCCTCGTTCAAGCTGCGAATGACGTAGTCGCGATAGGGCCAAGCGTTGAATCGCGCCTTGTCCTTGTCATAACCATGAGACTCGCCGTAGCGTGCGACGTCGAGCCAATGCCGCGCCCACTGCTCGCCATAACGAGGAGAGGCCAGTAGTCGATCGACCAACTCCGCATACGCTAGATCGGAATCCTCGTTCGCTCGCTCAAGATAACGCTCGACCTCGGCCGGCGTTGGCGGCAAGCCGGTCAGGTCAAACGTAAGCCGACGGACCAGCGTCCTTGCATCGGCTCCTTCCGATGGCTCAAGGCCTTTCTCCCTGAGCTTGGCGAGCACAAATCGATCCACTTCGTTCTCGCACCAATCGTCCGGCCCCGGCAATTCCGGCTTTGTGACCGGCTGAAGTGACCACCACGTTTTGTCGGCCAGGTAGGTATCTTGCAAAACGCTGCCCGCTGGAATTCGGGCGCCAGCAGCCACCCAACTTCGGATCGACTCGATCTCCTCCGCAGTCAGGCCGTCCCGATTCTTCGGCATCGCGGGATTCTCGCCACTCACCGACTCCAGAATCAGTTCGAGATCATCAGCAACCACCGGATGTTGATCGAGAATGACTCCCCCTTTCTGGTCATGAGAATTGTGACACCCGACACAGTTGCGTTCCAAAATCTCAAGGACAGCATTGGA
>JBCDHN010000187.1:0-6377 GCA_038749915.1 Verrucomicrobiota bacterium
CTGAATTCAGTGAGTCACTTGCGGTGGCGGTGGAGCAGGAAGGCGTTCGGAGATGGTTTGGTGAAAAAGGGGATGATGAGGCGCTGCAGAAATACGAACGGAGCCTCACGAAGACCAATGCGTTTGTAGATCGGGTTCTCGCGGATCGGGACGCGCTCGAAAAACTCTATGCCAGTGATCTCTCGGAAACGGAAAAAAGAACTCGGAAACGCGACCGACTTCATCAGCTTCAGGAGCACGTCCGCTCTTTGTTACGGGCTGCGGGTCGCGAAGAGGAAGACACCTTTTGGCTGCGTGATGAACTCAACAATGCTCATCTCAACATTGTCGCGGCTTATCATGAAGGGGTCCCGAAATTCGAACGCCTGCTGGCAGAGTGTGGAGGTGACCTAAGCGTCTTTTACGAGAAGCTTGAGGACTTCGAACTGTAGTTTCCGTTTATCCTTCCTTGGCTGCCGCTGAAGGAACGATTTCGGTTCGGGTCGCAACGGTAATTTTCTGCCAGATCTTCCTCGAAAGTCCGGAGGTCAGGTTTTCGATTTCGTTGACTGCGTTCAGCGTCACCAGATCGTCAAAATCCTGAACCATTAATGCCGCGAGCTTGCTCAGAATCGCGAGCATTTCGCTACAATAATCAAAGTAGCGTTTGATCTCGTAGGGAGTCATGTCCCTGACCGGAGACGATGAGGTCCGGAGGTCTTCCCTGACGATGCTGTCCGGGTCTTTCGTCAATTGATGCATGTCAATGATGTGCGCGAGCGAGCGCAGCTTGTGGAGCATGTCGAGTGCCTTTTGGCGCTTCAATCTCCGCTCCAGCCTCACCATGAAAAAGATGGCGAGGGCAATGAAGATTAGGTCATTTACCCCTGCTTCAAAGGTCTGGACCAGATCGACAAATCCCAACTCTTCCTCAGGCCGGAAAATGAACATCAGGATGATCAAACCAACCACGATGGCCATGATCACAATTGTCGCGATCACACGATACCAAATCATCGGGCGTCTTAAATGCTTGGCTACCTCCGCAGCTTCGCCTGAGACCGTGCAAACGTCTGCGACGACTTCGGTGATCCCTCGCGAAGGGAATCGCTCCTTCATCCTTGCCTGAAGCTTGAGCGCTGTTTTCAGAACCTTTGAGGCATCCAGAGTCCGAACCATAATTCTCCTTAAGGTTGGACGGATTGATGGGCAAGTGCAAGCCGGGAGAATGGCCTGTCTTTTCTCAAGAAGCGCGAATATCCGAAATCTGAAGCCATGGTTTCCCCTACCAACCGCAACCTACAATGGCGAATGACTTTCTCGAGAACTTGGTTTAGGGAGTCAGACAATGAGTTTCCCGGATCGATCGTTGCTCTCAGGTTGGCGGTGCTTTGGCGTGGTGATGCTTGCCGCATTGACGGCGTTATTTGCTGATGAACGCCCGAATGTTATCTTCATCCTCGTCGATGACATGGGCTATTCTGACGTTGGCTGCTACGGCGGGGAGGTGAAGACACCGCATTTGGACCGGTTGGCGCAAGGCGGTTTGCGTTTCACGAGCATGTACAACACGTCGAAGTGTTTTCCTTCGAGGGCCTGCTTGCTGACCGGAGTCTATGCCCAGCAATGCGGGATGGGGCGCGGTTCCAAGGGAGGGTTTCAAAACGCCATCACCTTGGCTGAACTACTGAAACCGGTTGGGTATCGCACGCTCGCCGTCGGGAAACATCATTCGAATTTCAGTTTGTATGATCGGGGGTTTGACCGCTTCTATGGCTTTCACTATGGCCCGGGGAAAAGTTGTGCAAATCACTTCAACCCGGGTGAACAGCGACCGGGCGAAGGGGTTCCGGCGCGGAAGAAAGGTGAATCCCGTGCCTATTGCTTCGACGACAAGAAATTGATTCCATATTACACGCCCGAAGGGAAGGATTGGTACACGACCGATTCCTTCACCGATTGGGCTCTCGAGTTTCTTGAGGAGTACAAGGACGAAGATCAGCCCTACTTCCTTTATCTCTCATTTACGGCCCCACACGACCCGTTGCATGCCTGGCCAGAGGACATTGCCAAGTATGAGGGAGTTTACGATGTTGGTTATGAAGCCATTCGCGAAGCAAGGTACGAGCGGCAAAGAGATCTGGGCTTAATCAAAACCGATGTCAGCCTCTCTGAGGCTACCCATCGAGACTGGGATTCGTTGAGTGCGGAGGTGAAAGAGGATCAAGCACGGAGAATGCAGGTCTATGCGGCCATGATTGATCGAGTGGATCAAAATGTTGGGAGGCTCCTCGCGAAAATTGAAGACCTCGGTGAAACGAACAATACTCTGATTATGTTTTCCTCGGACAATGGCTGTTCTGGCGCCAACGTCGATACCGGAACCGGAGAAGTTGGGACTCTGACCCGTTGGGCATCCGTGCAGAAGGATTGGGCCAATGTGTCCAACACGCCTTTTCGCTACTGGAAAGACTACAGCTATGAAGGCGGAATCTGTGCGCCCTTTATCGCGTATTGGCCTCGTGTCATTCAGGAGAAGGGGAGCATCAATCGCCAACCGGTCCATTTTGTCGATGTCATGGCTACGCTTGAGGAGATCACGGGTGCATCCTATCCGACGACATTGAAAGGACAGCCGCTAACGCCAATGCAGGGAGAAAGTTTGTTGTCCGCCTTCGAAGGAGAAGAGTTGTCTGAACGGAAGAGTCCGATTTTTTGGGAATGGGCCAGTGGCGGAGCGGTCCGAGATGGAAGGTGGAAACTCGTCAGTAAGTCGTTGGATCGAAAAGCGAAAAACAAGTCTGAAAGGGATCCGGGATGGGAGCTTTATGACATGAGTGTGGATCGGACCGAGACAAACAATCTGGCCAATCAGAATCCTGAAGTGGTGCAACGTCTTGGGACGTTTTGGCAGGATTGGTACCAGCAAGCCTACGAAAACTGAACGCCTCAGTTTCCGAGTTTCTTTTGCGCTTGATTGCAGGAATCCAGTAAAACGACGGGTTGATAATGGCGAGAACTCTGGTCACGTCAGCACGATGAAAAAGACCCTTTTCGCTTGGATTGCTCTGTGGAGTGTTGGTGCTGCCATTGCCGAAGAACGCCCAAACATTATCTGGCTGTTTGCCGAAGATACCTCGCCGTGGATGGGATGCTACGATCATGAGGCTAACAAAATGGCGACTCCGAACATCGATTCGATTGCCGCCGCCGGAGTTCAGTTCAATCGCGCCTATGTCCCGGCACCGGTCTGTTCCGCCTGTCGCTCCTCAATGATGGTCGGGGCTAATCAGATTCGATTTGGGGCTCATGAACACCGGTCCTCCCGAGCCAAAGATGCGCAACTCTATTTGCCGGAAGGGATGAAACTCCTGCCTCAGATCATGAAAGAGGCTGGCTACTCCACCTACAATCATGGCAAGACCGACTACAACTTTGTCTGGTCGGCGGAGGACACTTATTCCAAGCTGAAAATGAAGGGACAGGCGGATAGCTGGGATGTTCTGAAAGAGAACCAACCTTTCTTCATCCAGTTCCAGACCAGAGGCGGCAAGATCGGAACGAAAAATCTGCCAAAGGAGAGATGCACCGACCCCTCCACCGTAACTGTCCCGGCTGACTATCCCCAGAATGAACTCTATCGTGAAGTCGTGGCGCAACACTGTGATGCGATTCGCACGGACGATGATCACATCGGCGAGATTCTCAAAGGGCTCAAAGCTTCCGGGCTCGGCCAAAATACGATCGTGGTCTACTTGTCTGATCACGGTGCCAACCACCTTGTCCGTCACAAGCAAATGCCGACCGAGGGAGGATTGCACGTGCCGCTGATGATGATGGGGCCGGAGCAGTGGGTGCCCAAACAAGGTCAGCGAAATGACCTCGTCAGCACTCTCGATCTGACTGCGACGACGTTGGATTGGGCTGGTATCCCGAAGCCGGATTGGTATGAAGGAAAGAGTCTGTTTGCCGATGACTTTCAACCCCGGGACTGGGTCGGCTCGGCCAAGGATCGATTGGATCATACCATAGATCGCGTCCGCACGATTCGGACGGACCAATTTCGCTATACCCGTAATTACAAGCTCGATCGCATCCTGCTTCAGCCGCAATATCGGGACGGTCAGCCCTATCTGAAGAACCTTCAGGATCTGTATGCCTCCGGTCAGCTTTCCGACGACCTGAAGCGCATTTACTTCGGAGAACGTCCTGCTGAAGAGTTCTATGACGTGCAAAAAGATCCGGCTCAGGTGCATAACCTGATTGATGATCCGAACTTCAAGGAAGAGATCGAACGTCACCGGAGTCTCATGGACGACTGGTTGGCCAAAGGCGATATGGGCGAAGGCGAGGAATCCCCAGCCGCTCTGCGTCACAATGGCGACGACTGGAAGGGTGGTCGTGGGGTCAATCCCGAGTATGACGTCAATCGTTCTGACTCGGATGGCGACGGGCTTACCGATAAATGGGAAAGTATCAATGGCCGTGACCCCAAGGATGGGCGGTTGGCTTATGAATTTGACTGCGGAGGTTGGCAGACGGAAGGCTGGTCGGCGAAGGGGATTGAAGACAACATCGCCGGGTTTCAGGGATTCCTTGGCTTTCGCTTGGGAGCCGGTGAGGGAGCCCTGGTTCGTGACGGGCTCAAAGCGGAAGCGACTGCAGCTGATCAAGAACTGGTGATCAAAATGCGTAGCTCGGCCGAGACCACGGTTCAAGCGTTGGTCAACGGCAAGTCACTGGGGGACGCATCGAAAGTGAATGGAGATTCCTTTGTCGAAGTTGTGATTTCGTTGAAAGACAATCCAGCTTGGCCGGGAATCGTCGAGTCTCTCGAAATCCAACTCAGTGGACCTGAGGGGACGAAGATCGAAGTCGACGCGATTGAGGTGAAGAGAGGTTGAGCAATGCTCTAGCCCTTGGAGTTTTGAAAAACACATCCGATCAAGGTTAAGTTCGACAACCATTGCAATTTTTAGCATTCGCCTGCGACTCATCTCCTGAGACGTTCAATGACCGACTTTGCACTCGTAAACCCCGAAGACTTCGCAGCTGCCTTGCGAAGAACCCCTGCCGATTCCCCACCGGTCATCATCGAGACCCACTTCTCGTCCTTTGATCATCCATTAGTGGGCGATCTGCCGGTTGCCAAACACATTCCAGGAGCCATTCAACTCCATCCCTCCTACCTCGAAGCAGGAACCGATAAATCCAGGTATTACCCCAATTACCAATGCCCTGCGGATGGAAATGTGCTTCCGCCTGATCAACTGATCGAGGCACTTCAAGCTCTGGGCGTCACGCAGGATCGCGAGGTGTGGATTTACGGCACGGAACCTGATGGCATCATGGCAGCTGCTCGACTGATCTGGGGCCTCATGTATGCCGGGATCAAGACCATACGTCTGCTTGATGGCGGTCTCGCTTCTTGGCTTGCGTTTGGCGGCCCCACGGTGCCGTCGATACCTGATGCAATTGAAGTCGCTGAGTCCCGCCAGTCCGACAGCAACAGGTTTCCCTCCTGGCAGGTGAGACCGGAATATCTCGCCACAGCCTCTGAAGTGGGAGCAATCGCAAACTCCAACTCTGCCTTGAACGCCCGTTTGGTTGACGTTCGAAGGAGCGATGAATACCAGGGAACGGAGACACGCTACTACCCCTTCTTTTCGAAAGCCGGGCACATTCCCGGAGCCATTCTGCAGGGGAACTGGATCAACCTCGTTGATGAGGAATCCCGTAAAGTTGGTCCTCGCTTGGAAAGCGTTCGCCGCCGATGGTGCGACCTCGGTATCGTCGACGATCAGGTTGAAAAGGGTGAAACCTCTCTCATCTTCTACTGTGGCACCGGCTGGCGCTCAAGCCTCTCTTTCGTTGTCGCAAATCTCCTCGGCTATCACGCCAAAAACTTTGACGATGGATTTTACGGATGGTCCTGGGATGACGACAACGAGGTAGCCTTTGGAACTTCGCGATCGTCTGCTCCAATCACAGTTGTGAAGTGATTTCTCTATGCCAGATTAATTTTGGCTGAGAAACAAACCCACTCAAGCATGACGGAGATGGAACATATACCGGCCTCGATTTCCAATCTCGTAAAGGAACTATCTGCGCGTGAAACGTGCGAACTGGTGCATTCAAAAGAGAGCGGAGTCGATGTATGGCGTGCCTTTGAGGATGGCAAAGTCGAGCTGATCAACGTTGCTCGGCGCCACGAAGAACAAGTTGTCGCCGATGGAGGAATGTGCGCGCGCGGCAATCTGAAAACGGACTTTCGGCCTTCTCCAACCAGTCATGTTTCCGTAAGGTTGTGGATTGCCTATCCGCGAGACGTGGCGTTCATGCGCGGATTGATGGATGAACTTAACTTTGGACGCGATCCTTTTCGATCCGTATTCACA
>JBCDHN010000188.1:0-6372 GCA_038749915.1 Verrucomicrobiota bacterium
AGCAAGGGGAAAGTCATACGGAAACCGGCCCTCCAATGATATTGGGAGCGCTCCGTGCCGGCACCGGAGGTTGATCCTCCATCAGGCGTGGTCTCGGCGTCAAAATCTCGGGTTCGCCAGTGGTGATGAGGACACTGTGCTCAAAGTGAGAAGAAGCTTTTCGATCCAACGTCTTCGCCGTCCAATTGTCTGCCAGAATCTCGATCTGCTTCGAACCAAGGTTCACCATTGGCTCAATCGCAAAAATCATCCCGGCCTTGAGCTTTGGATTGTGGTGCGGGATTCCATAGTTTGGAATCTGCGGCGGCTCATGCAGTTTACGGCCCACCCCATGCCCAACAAATTCCTCGACCACGGTATAGTTATAATGCCGGACGGTGCGGTCCACCGAAGAACAGACATCACCCAGACGATATCCTTCCCGGCAGTAGTCAATGGCCACATGCAACGACTCTTCCGTTGCCCAAAGCAAGTGTCTTGTCGCCGCATCAATTTCGCCGACCGGCACGGTGGTGGCATTGTCACCAATCCATCCATTCTTGACGATCCCGATATCGATCTTGACGATGTCTCCCTCCTTGATCATTCGCGAGGAATTGGCGATTCCGTGCACGACCTCGTCATTCAATGAGATGCAGATATATCCAGGGAAACCGCGATACCGATAGAAGATGCTTTTGCACTCCCGCTCGCGCATTAACTCCACCGCGTAATCCTCGACCTCCTTGGTCGATTTGCCGGCCTCGATAAACGCGGCCGTCATTCGCAGGATTTCAGCCGCAGTTCCCCCAGCATCCCGCATTCTATCGAGATCCTTTCCGCGTCGAATGGGAACCTTCGGCATCGAACTCACTAACCTAGGATTGAGCTTGCTGGTAGACGAAATAGCTCATTCCAACGATCACGAGGACCGCGAATAAGACGTAGAGAAGAAGCATGCTTCCACCACCAGCGGCCGCAGTTGCTGCACCGCCTGCCTGCCGGGTCTGGGAACGTCCGCGAATCTTCCCTTTCCGCAAAAAGCCGTCGTAGTGTCGTTGGATCAAATGAGTCTCGACCTGTCGCATGATGTCGAGAAGCACACCTACCAAAATCAGAAGACTTGTTCCACCAAAGAATTGAGCTGCCAACATGGGAACGCCCATCTTCCGTGCGAGAAGGGTCGGCAGAACCGCCAAGGCCGTCAGAAAGAAGGCTCCGAAGAATGTCAGGCGTCCCATCGTGAAATCGAGAAAGTCAGCGGTCGGTTTTCCAGGACGAACACCGGGAATATACCCACCATTTTTCTTGAGGTCCTCTGCAATCTGCTGCGGCTGAAACATCGTCGCCACCCAGAAATAGCTGAAAAAGAAAATCAGCAGCGCCGAGGCTACATAGTAGAGCCATCCCTGGCTCAGAAGCTGGGTAAACTGCCCCACCCAATCCGTGTTCGGCAGCATGAAATCGAGGATGTTGGCCGGGAACAACAGGAGCGCCTGGGCAAAGATGATCGGCATCACGCCGGAGTAGTTCACCTTGAGGGGCATGTATTGAGTTTGACCTCCATACACTTTTCGCCCGACCACGCGCTTCGCATATTGAATACTGATGCGCCGCTGCGCCTGGGTGATGGCAATCACCGCCGCAATGACGAACAACAATAGTGCGATGAGGGCGACCAGCTTGATCGGGTCAAGAGGATCAGCGCTCTCGGGATTGATGAAGGTCTTCCAAACCTGGACCAGCGCACCGGGCAAACTGAAAATGATGTTCACCGTGATAATGAGGGAGATGCCGTTTCCGATTCCCTTTTCCGTGATCTGCTCACCGATCCACATCAGAAGCATCGCCCCCGCAGTCATTGTGATGACGGCGGTGACAATGAACCAGAATTCACTTCCCCCACCGGCCAGCGGAACCAGCGGCCGAGACATCTCATCCGCGAGGTCTGCGAGGAACGGGTTGCGCTTGGGATCAAGCAACGATTTTGCCAGCATCCCACCCTGAAAGATACAGAGGGCGATCGTAACAAATCGGGTATACTGATTGATCTTCTGCTGTCCACCTTCCTCGCGGCGAAGTTTGCTCAGCTGAGGAATTACCGCGCTCAAAAGCTGCATCATAATCGATGCACTGATGTAGGGCATGATTCCCAAGGCAAAGATGGCGCAGTTCATCAAGCCGCCGCCGCTGAACACGTTGAGCAGAGCAATCATGTTGCCTGCCGCGCTGCCTCCTTCCTCGGTCTGCTTTGCAGCTAACCGATCAATCGCTTCGTCCAGAACAACCCCATCAACGCCGGGCAAGGTGATGTGCGCACCCATCCGGACAATAATGACCATGATCAGGGTGAAAAAGATTCTCTGGCGAAGCTCAGGAATCTTGAGGGTGTTGGTGAACGCAGAAATCATAAGTAGAAAATTCGAAATCGGCGGGTCTGCCGCCTAAACCTCAAACTAGCTGGCTTTCCCGGATTTCCCGGAGTCTTCCGGTGCGGAAAGCTCCTTCACGGTTCCTCCGGCAGCCTCAATCTTGGCTTTCGCAGAGGCACTGACACGGTTGACTTCAACGGTGACCTTCTTGGAAATTTCGCCACTGCCGAGAATCTTGACGCCGTCCCAGACTCCTTGAATAATGCCAGCCTTGCGGAGCGACTCCTCGTTGATGACATCGCCTTCAACGGACTCAAGCCGGTCGATATTCACGACCGCGTAGTTGGTCTTGAACTGGGCATTGTTAAAGCCCTTCTTGGGGAGTCTCCGAGCCAAAGGCATTTGACCACCTTCGAAACCAGGACGGACACCACCACCGGAACGAGACTTCTGACCTTTGTGGCCACGACCACAGGTCTTGCCAAGGCCGGAGCTTTCGCCGTTTCCGACGCGCTTCTTGCGATGCTTGGCACCTTTGTTGGGTTTGAGATCGTGCAAACGCATGATAAAAAGAGTTGGGGATGATGATGATTAAAGGGCCTCCTTATTGGCAGATTTCTTGCCACGGAGGTGATAAATCTGATCGCGAGAGCGAAGGCTCTCCAGCGCCGTCAACGTTGCTTTGACAACATTGGCGTGATTGTTGGATCCAAGCGACTTGGCGAGGACGTCTTTGATACCGGCAGCCTCGACCACCGCACGAACACTTCCACCGGCGATGATTCCCGTTCCCGGACTGGCAGGGCGGAGCAGGACGCGGCCACCGCCATACTCACCAATCACCTCGTGAGGGATCGTATTGTCCTTCATCACGATCGGGCGCATGTTTTTCTTCGAGGCCTCGCTCGCTTTGCGGATGCAGTCAGCAACCTCATTGGCCTTGCCAAAGCCGAAACCGACTTTTCCGAGGCGATCACCGGATACGACCAGAGCACTGAAGCTGAAGCGACGTCCCCCTTTGACCACTTTGGCGCATCGGTTGATATGCACCACTTTTTCCATGATCTCGGGCTTGTCGTCGAACGACTCTTCGCCGCCACCACCTCGATTTTGCTGTTGATTTCGATTGTCTGCCATCGTGGGAATTCTTGTCAAAAATTAGAATTTCAGTCCGCCTTCGCGGGCCGCATCGGCCAGGGCTTTCACCTTGCCATGATAAATAAATCCGCCCCGGTCAAAAACGACGGAAGCAATGTTCTTTTCCTTCGCCCTAGTTGCGATCAGCTCCCCGACCTGCTTGGCGGTCGCCTCATTGGCGAGATGGGTTCCGATTCCCTTGTCGAGGGTGCTGGCGGCGGCAAGGGTATTGCCGGACTGATCATCAATCAGCTGGGCGTAAACGTTCTTGTTGGAGAAATAGACGGCCAGTCGCGGACGCTCCGCAGATCCGGAGATCTTCTTGCGAATGCGGCGATGCACTTTCTGGCGAACTTGTCTGCGATTAAGATGTGGCATGATAGTTGAACAGTTAGCGGGTTACTTGACGCTCTTGCCTGCTTTGCGGCGCACGTATTCGTCGGTGTAGCGAACACCTTTACCTTTGTAGGGCTCGGGCGGGCGATAGGAGCGAACCTCCGCGGAAAACTGACCGACCAATTGCTTGTCGATTCCTTCGACCTTGAGCTTGGTATTTTCCTGAACCGTGACAGTCAGCCCTTCCGGAATCGGGTGAGATACCGGATGAGAAAATCCCAGCTGAAGATCGAGATTCTTCCCTTTCACGGCAGCACGATAACCCACTCCGATAATCTCAAGTTCCTTGGAGAACCCTTCGGTTACTCCTTTAACCATGTTGGAAACCAGAGAGCGAGCGGTGCCGTGGAGCGCTTTGCTTTCGCGGCGCTCGTTGACTCGGCTGAAGATGATCTTTCCATCCTTCTGCTCCGCTTCGAGACCGGCAGGCATATCATAGGTCAGTTCGCCCTTCGGTCCTTTGACCGTTACGGAACCAGTATCGCTGACTTTGATCTCCACCTTATCGGGGATTGCGACGGGTAGTCTTCCTATACGTGACATCGTTCTAAAAATTTCGGGGTGAGTTGGTTACCAAACCATGGCTAGCACTTCGCCGCCAATATTTTCCTTTTTGGCCCTGTGGCCGGTCATGATTCCTTTTGAGGTCGAGAGAATCGTAATTCCCATTCCCGCAATCACCTGCGGAATGTCATCTGATCCTTTGTAGTTACGGCGTCCCGGGCGGCTGACCCGCTTCAGATCCGTCAAAACCGGAGTGTTGTCGACATACTTGGCCTTGCACTTGATCTCAGGAAACTTGCCTTCGGTCACCACTTCATAGGACCAAAGGTAGCCTTCTTCCTGGAGGATGCGGGCAATCTCCGCTTTGATCTTGGAGTAGGGAGTGAAGAATTCGTCCTTCCGAGCCATGCTGGCGTTTTTGAGACGCGTCAGAAAGTCGGAGATGGGATCGCTTAAGTTGCTCATTATCGTGTCAGTCTAAATTCCAGTATTCCAAGTTAGGCGGCTTGTTCTCCCTCTTTGGCGGCTGGCTTGCGGAAGGGCATTCCCATCAGGGCCAGCAGCTCCCGAGCCTCGTCATCGGTGTTTGCACTTGTGACGATTGAAACATCGAAACCGGTGGTGCGTTTGACCTTCTCCAGCTCGATCTCAGGAAAAATGGTCTGGTCCTGAATGCCGAGTGTGTAGTTGCCACGACCATCAAAGGCCTTCAAAGACACCCCGCGGAAGTCACGAATCGTGGGAATCGCGATTTTCATGAAACGCTCCAGAAACTCATACATTTGGCGGCCACGAAGCGTGACCTTCACCCCAACCGGTTCTCCGGCGCGCAGTTTGAAGTTCGAGATCGCGTTCTTGGCCTTGGTCACGATCGGCTTCTGACCGGTGATCACACCAATCTCACGCGCCACTTCTTCAGCAGCAGCCTTGCGGTCATCCGCCTTCCCAATGCCACTGTTGATCGTGACTTTCAGGATCTTGGGTACCTGCATAATATTCGTGTAACCCTGGCTCTTTTGCAGAGTGGGGATCACATTCTCTCGGTAGTGCGTTTTCAGTGCCGGTTCTTCCATCGGTCTGCTTGGTAAAAATGGTTTAGCTGGAGGCCAACTTCACGTTGGAAATATGGATCGGTCCTTCACGTTCGATGATGCCGCCGTCAGGCCGATCCTGCGTACGTTTGGCATGCTTCTTGATCATGCGGACTCCCTCGACGATCACCTGGTTCTTGGCAGGGAACACCTGGAGAACCGCTCCGGATGATCCTTTGTGGTTTCCGGCGATAACTTCGACTTGGTCGCCTTTTTTGACGTGGGTCTTGATTCGGTTGCGCTTCATCGGTCTTACAAAACTTCGGGTGCCAAACTGACAATTTTCATGAAGTTGCGATCGCGGAGTTCGCGCGCAACAGGTCCAAAAATACGGGTGCCACGGGGCTCCTTGTTGTTGTCGATAATCACCACGGCGTTGTTATCAAAACGGAGGATGGAACCATCCGAGCGACGGATCGGAGACGTGGTCCGAACCACCACCGCCTTGGCGACTTCGCCTTTCTTAACGTTGGCGGTCGGGGTGCTCTCACGGATGTGCACCGTGATGATGTCACCAACACTCGCTTGGCGACTGCGTTTACCGAGCACGGTAATCATCTTGCATACTCGAGCGCCGGTATTGTCGGCAACGTCGAGCTTTGATTCCATCTGGATCATGGCAAAAAGTCTTTCAGGTTAAATGGGTTAATTCGGGATACTCAGGGTCGAGCTTACTTAGTGAGCGAGCACCTTTGTCAGAGTCCAGCGCTTGCTCTTGCTCAGGGGACGACACTCAACGATCTCCACCTTGTCACCAACCACGGCCTTGTTCTCTTCGTCGTGGACGTAGAACTTGCTCGACCGCTTGATGATCTTTTTGAACTTGGGGTGCGGGACACGGCGTTCGACTTCAACCACGATGGTTTTGTCCATCTTGTTGGAAACGACTTTCC
>JBCDHN010000189.1:0-6328 GCA_038749915.1 Verrucomicrobiota bacterium
ACGAAACGGGCCCAATCTGGCCGGCCACGGTTTGGGCATGAAAATGGCGCCATAGTCGTGGCGATTATCTTTCTCAACGCCGAGTTCCTCCCACGCGGCCTTGAAGTCGGTGCTTTCCTGTGAGCCGAAGGGGAAATGATCCTCGTGCCGACCCGGAATGACGCGAATCTTGCTGAGGCGCTCGCTCGTCCGCTTGGGATGAAACAGGCAATGCCCGGCCGTCACCACCAACTGGGGCGCGGCAATCCAACCGGTCCCCATCGGGGCCCAAATTGAGGCTTCTTCATCGTAATATTCCAGCGAGCAAATCCGCGCCCATGGCAGGACCGAGCAATTGTCGACCGGCTTCCGCTCATCAGCATCGGAGACACTCTCAAACGAGGCGTCAAACTTCCCGAAAGCGAGACTGCTATCGACTGGCAATGGTTCGTCGTCGGCTTCGTTGGACATTCGGCTCCCGGATCGTTGTTGAACTTCAGAATCGGAAAGGCAGTTCCTTATCCGCGAATATCATCCCAAGTCTCCCAACGCATTCCTTCAAGAAGAGAAACGAGGGAGCTGGCACTCTCCGCGCGCTTCGCGTCGGCATAGCTTTTCGCTTTGGAAGCCACCTGCATTACCATACCGAGGGCGATGGCGGACTCGTCGGTCTCTCCACCAGCTGTAGTGACAGCTTCTTCAAAACTGTTCTTCGCTCTGACCACGCTGCTAATGCTGGCAGGCGAAAGATCAACTTGGCCAATGCTCTTGGCTGCGAGGCGCTGCGCTTCGGCGATTTTCTGGTCGATCCACTTGTTGGCGAGGCGCTGGGTGACTGTGTATTTGATCTTGGCGCTGTCGTCGGCCGCCAGCTCGGCCAGGACTTTGCATTCCTCCTGAAGATAAGCGAGTTGCTTCATTCCTTCCGAACTCTTCGGCACCACACTCGTCAAGCCGAGACCGGGACCGGAATCGTCTCCTCCGTCCAGATTGTTCGTTTCGCAGCTTGTGAAGACCGCCAGGGAAAGGCATGCGGAGAAGAGAAGTGGAAGTTTCATGTTGTGATAGAGTGTTGATTTAGGTGCTGAATGGCAATCAGTCCCGTTGAAAGCTGCTTCCTTCACTCATCATCGAGGAGTTTACCAGCCCAACACTTCGTTGACCGCCACATAGCTGATTTAGCGGGGAACGCTCTCTCTTGGCAAGCAATTTTTCGAAAAGCCCGTTAGGGTCGGTCAGGCGTCCAAAACGGAGCTGCGAACTAGACTAGAACGACAACGCGATGTAAAGCACGAGGACAAAGGCCACCAGGCCGATCCCCACCTTGGGCGCATGTTCCCATGGTGTCAGGTCCACCACTTTCGCATCCTGCTGCACATAAGGCGTCGAACGAACCATGGTCCGCCCCAGAACCATCTGAAGCGCAACCTGACCGACAAAAACGGCGCCCATAAAATGGTAGCCGGAACCAAAAACGGCCGCCATCAGGTCTCCACCGATAAAGGTGCCGTAAAACATGGCCACCAACCCGACGATGATCGAAATAAAGGCCGACTTACCATTGGCCGTCTTGTTGAACATTCCCACCAAAATCGCGGCAAAGAGCGGGATGAAGTAGACCCCGTTCAGCTTCTGGAAATAGCCGAAGATCCCATCTTGCCCCATGAAAACGAGGGGAGCTGCGATCGCCGAGAAAACAGCCACCGCGATACTGCAGGAACGGCCCGACTTGACCACTTCAGCGGGCGTTGCCTTGGGGTTGATCGCCCTTTTGTAAACGCCGAGGGAAAAGAGCGTTGCGCTCGAATTCAGGACCGAGTTGTAGGTCGAAAGAATCGAACCCACAATCACGGCGGCGAAGAATCCAGTCAGCGGCGCGGGAAGCACGAGGCGAACCAACGAGCCGTAGACGCGTGACCCGTCGCGTTCCCCGTTCGCATCAAGTAACCCCTGATTGAACTCGGGATTTTGCGTCGCGATATGAAGCGCAACGATTCCTGGCAGCACCAGAATGACGGGGGCGAGAATCTTGAAAAACGCCGCCAGCAACACGCCTTTTTGTCCTTCCGCCAGGCTCTTCGCCCCAAAGGTTCGCTGAATGATCTGCTGGTTCGTGGTCCAATAAAAGAAGTTCAAAAGGAGGACTCCGGTGAACAGCGTCGGCCAATGTACGTCTTCCCCTTCTTTGCCGAACGATTTGAACGCATCGGGATTGGATTCTTCGATCGCGGCGAACACCTGGGAAATGGATCCGGTCTCGCCAGCCGCATAGTTCAGCGAAAAGAACGTGATCAAGAGACCACCAATCAGGAGGCCAATTCCATTGAATGTGTCGGAAACGGCAACGGCGCGAAGGCCGCCAAAAATCGCATAGGCCGAACCCACGATCGCGATGAACATCACCACCAACCAGATCGTTGCCCCATCACTCATCCCAAATTGCGTCGGCAAATCCAGCATGTAAGCGAGGGCACTTGCACCGCTGAAGAGGACGAACGGCAGGAGGATCAGCATGTAGGCAATGATGAAGATGCCGGTCGTCAGCGCCCGAACTCGCGAATCATAACGTTCCTCCAAAAACTGGGGGATGGTCGCGATTCCGGACTTCAGATAGCGCGGAAGGAAAAAGAGAGCCAACACGACCAGGGAACACCCCGCGACCACCTCCCATGCCATGACCGAAAGTCCATCCGCAAAAGCGCCTCCATTCAGTCCCACCAACTGCTCCGTGGAAAGGTTGGTCAGCAGCAACGAACCGGCAATGACCCAGAAGGAGAGGCTGCGGCCCGCGAGGAAAAAACCCTCCTCGGTGTTGGTCCCTTTGCCTCGGGTGATGCGCCAGGTCAGGAACGCGACCAGCGCAGTGAAGAAAACAAACGTGAGCAATGTCATGGGGTTCGAATCGGGGTAGTTTTGAAAAAGGGGCTAGGCTTGCGCTATAGAGAAAATGAAAGTTCGATCAATCGGCCAACTCTTTTTTTCTCGTTTTGGGCGGAAACCAGCCATCAAACTCCCGATTTTCGCCAAAAATACGATGAATGCGACACCATGAACTTGCAGCCCCAGCCTCTCACCAAGCCGGCAAGCCGACCGGTTCTTTGGTATCCTTTGCGATCGGATACTTGGGTTTCCAGGTCGAATGCTCCTGGTCCAGCCACGAGCGCATTTTTTTGGCAAGGCCCGAGGCCACTTCAGGATGTTCCTCGACAAGGTTGTGCGACTCGGAGAGATCTTCGGTGATGTTGTAGAGCTCCCAGGCGTCCGTCTCATAGGTATAGATCAGCTTGAACTGGGCATCGCCGATTTGCTCGATCACTGTCGCAGACGGCTGAGCACGACTGTCAAGGTAACCGGGGAAGAGGTAAAAGATCGGTTGCCGGGGCGCGTCGAGATTCGGATCCAGAAGAGCCTCGACAAAGGAAAAACCGTCCAGTGGATGTTCGTCGGAGTTGGGCCTCCACTTTTCCCCGGCGAGCTGAAGATAGGTCGGGTAGTAATCGACGGAATGGACCAGATGATCGGTTACCGTGTTCGCGGGAATTCTCCCCGGCCATCGCGCAATCAGCGGAACCCGGATCCCTCCCTCCGTGAACATTCCCTTCTTCCCGCGAAGGGGTAGGTTGTTCTTGTGCGTCCCTCCGTTGTCAGATGTGAACATCACCAGCGTGTTTCCCTCAATGCTGTCATTCTTGTTACCGTCGCCGTTGGGATCCTCGATCGCCTTGAGAACCCGACCGACAATCAGATCGACGCTTCTCACAAATCCGACGAGGGCATCGCCACCTGACGCCTCCTGCAAATCGGGCCGCGATCGAACGGGGCCGTGGACCGCATAAGGATGCAGTTGGAGATAAAACGGTTTTTCCTCGGCCGAAAAGGTTTCAACCGTCTCCTCCATCGCATCGGCAACCGCATCGCTAACATGTTTCGGAGTCCCGGCGAGGGAGGATGGAAAGTCGTGACGCTCCAGGTACTCCACGGTGTAGGGCTCGGCGAAACGATCAAAGTGACCACGTCCGAGTTTTCGAAACGCCCACGTCTCGTCCTCATCCTTGGTCGCAAAACAGACCGGCTGATGACCTTGGCTGAATCCGCCAATGTTGATGTCGAATCCCACGTTTTCCGGGAGGGTTTCCTCTCCACGATGTCCACCCGCGTGATACTTGCCGATGTGGGCCGTGGCGTAGCCATTCTCGCGCAACGCTTCCGCAACCGTGATCGCTTCTGGCGCCACATCCTCGGATTGATCCGGCCCGATAAACTTCGCATCGCTTTTCGAAATACCTCCACCGCCATTGCGATTCAAACTGTTCACCACGTAGACGTCATTATGAATCCGTGCCGGATATTGACCTGACAACATCGCAGCCCTGGTTGGAGCACAGTTTGGCTGCGCATAGGCGTTAGTGAAGGACAGACCTTCGTTGGCAAGGCGGGCAAGATTCGGCGTGACATACATGCTCGGATTCGTGCCGAAAGTGGCTTGTGAAACGCCGATCTGGTTCCAACCCAAGTCATCGACCATGATGGTGATGATGTTTGGTTGCCGTTGCAGATCGGACAGACTTCCGGCTTCGAAGACCGGGTTCTCGTGCATGACCAATTCCGGCGGAGGTGCCGTGGAAACAGCCGATCCAGAACTGGCAATTTCCTCCTTGCCGAATAGCCGGAATACGAGATCGCTGTCAGCTCCGTTTCCTTGTTTCCAACTTCCGTTGGTGCTCGTGTTTCGTCGAATCAGGTTCCCACGTTGATAACCCGAACTGATCCGAAAGCGAAGGTTCGATTGTTCCGTGGTCAGGATGATCGCATGCCGACCTGCTGGTAGGCTCAATGGTTCTTCGAACTCGATCCTGACCGAATCACCAGCTTTTAATCCATCAGGGAGATTTCCGGTTTTGGAATAAAACGGATCACCAGTCGGGATCTCTCCATCCAAAGCAGCGATTGCAACCGTCAGATCCGCTGCGGTCGTCACCTCATGGATCCCAAGAATCAAGCCCTGCAGTTCTACTGGCTTGCTGAGTTCGACCGTCTGGCCCTTTGTATTTCCCGCGGCTACGACCGTGGCTCCATTGCCTCCGGAAAGGGTTTCCGATTCTACGGCGACAGGAAATTCTGCGGCCTGAGTGGCCAATGCGAAAACCAGGCTAACGAAAATGACAAGCCTACTAGCGATTAAGGGGTTCTGATAGGATCTCATGGGGTTGCAGAATCCCAATGACTTAGTTGGTGGCGAACCTTTGTCCAACTCTAATTCATCGCGTTTAGTGACCTCTCCCGAAGTTTACTCGCGCTCCTTCGTCTCGACAGAGATCCCCGCCAGCTCAAAATCCAGATGCTCAGGAACGGAAACCAGCACTTTCACCAGGACATTTTTCTCTAACTCAAAGCCCTGATGGGCCATTCTTCGGACAACATTGAACTTACCAATCGGGACGACTACCTCCTGCCATAGCTGCGAGTCCGGAGACGCTTCATCGCGATGAATATTGTATTCGAAGTTACCTCCGAAGCTTCCATTCTTTCGTACAGTACTCAGAAACAGGGTCGGACCGAATTCCGATCGAAACCGAACTCGAATCTGGCTCTCCGGACTCATCCTGGCAAGGTTTCCATTGAACGAAATTCCACTTCGAACGATTTTCGTCCCGTCCGGACGTCGGCCTGCAACATACGGCACCGATCCATAAATCGTTTCTGAACCGCGCCCGTCAAATTTTCTTGCCTTCGTAACATCCTGCGGACGCATGGTCCATTTGTCCTGCAGCTCCTCGGCCTTCTGAATTGAAAGATCACTCGAAGAAATCAGGGTTGCCAAAGATTGATGCTGAGCAGGAACCTCAACCGCCATCCCGTCGGCGAGACGGCGCAGGCGAACCAACCCTTCCGCAACCGTCAGGTGGGTGGCGTCTGAAGCCGTATCAAGACTAAGGATCGTTCCCATCACCTCAACCTCGGCGGTTGGGGTGAGAATTCGCATTGGCTTTCCATCTGGTTGGGGCGCGACGTTCGCCGTCAATCGGCCGGACCGAGATCGCAACACCTTCCCTCGAGAAGTCATGGCGAAATCGACCTCGGAGTCACCGGTCAGGGTAACCAGCGTCCCGTCCCTGAATCTCAACTCAGCCGCCCCGCTCGGACTCTCAATAAACAGCGTTCCCGGCCGGAGCCTGTCTCCTGACTTGAGGGTAACGAGCTCGTTGTCCTCACGAAACTCAGCACCTTCGGCAATCTCAACCGTCAAAATCGGTTTCTCCTGCTTACTTTGGAGGACAACGAACAAACCCAGGCAAATCATGGCTGCAGTCGCGAGCGGGATTCCCCAGCGGCTTGCCCGCATCGCAGT
>JBCDHN010000190.1:0-6276 GCA_038749915.1 Verrucomicrobiota bacterium
ATCGACCAGCATGTTCGGCAAAGGATTGCTTCCTTTGTTGCGAAAGCATTCCGCAGGTCTCCTACCTCTGCTGAATTGGAGAAATACTACGCTGCCTATCAGCGGGGTATGGCAGATCAGGTTCCTTCGGTTGCTCTCCTCGGTGCATACAAAGAGATACTCTGCTCACCTGATTTTTTCTATATAGGCCTGCCGGGCGATAACTCGGAAGATAAGACGAATTTTCGGTTGGCTGAAAAGCTGGCTTTCTTCTTGTGGTGCTCAGTTCCCGATGAGGAGCTACTGGATGCGGCGTCCGAAGGGTTACTGAAAACATCTTCTGTCCTTTCTTCTCAAATCGAACGCATGCTGGCAGACGAGAGGTCGAGAAGGCTGGTTGAAAACTTCGCTGACCAATGGCTGCACACTTCGCAGCTTGGTAATGTGGCAGTGGATGCGAATTACTACCCACGATTCAAGGATTCGATCAAGGAGTTGATGCACCGGGAAACCTACGAAGCGATTAATGATGTCTTTCGGAACGGCGCTCCCGCACTGGATTTGCTCGCGGCCGACCACATTTTTGTAAATCAGGCATTGGCCGGATTCTATGGCCTCAAGGGAGTGAAAGGAGATGAATTCAGAAAGGTATCCATTGATAAAGCACTGCATCGGGGTGGATTGCTAACCCAGGGAACCTTCCTGATAGGGAACTCAGATGGTATGAATTCTCACGCGATTCTCCGAGGCGTTTGGCTTGCTGAAGTCATCCTTCACGATCCACCGCCGGATCCACCTGCCAATGTCCCGCCTCTTGACGACAGTATTCCCGGTTTTGACAAGATGACCCTCAACGAAAAGCTGTTTGCGCACCGCAACAGTGAGGGCTGTCGCAGTTGCCATCAGAAAATTGATCCTTGGGGAATTCCCTTTGAAAATTTCGATGCCAGTGGAGCCTGGCGCGAGAAAGTCCTGGTGGTATCGAAAGCGGCTGCCGACCCCGGGGCAACAGGCAAAAAGAAAAAGAAACCCGCATTTGAAAAGACTTACGTAGAGATTGAGCGGGAATCGACTTTGCCGGATGGATCGACCGTTGACGGGATCGGAAAGCTCAAGGAATACCTGATCAAACACCGCAAACGTGACTTTGCGGAAGGACTGGTGGAACGGACACTGGCGTATGCGCTTTCGCGCGATATCGATTTCCACGATGAGGACCTGGTGGAGCAACTGGTTGACCAGTTTGCGCAGGACCACTACTCAGTCCCATCGCTGATTCGAAACATCGCTTTTACGTTTTAATGTTTTTGGTTCATTGTTCTTTGTTTTCTCACCACTGCGGATTGAACCCAATGACCATCAGGAAATTCGAAGATATAGAAGGCTGGCAGGCAGCCCGAGAGTTGACAAAATCAGTATATGCAGTTGCAAACACGGGTGCCTTTGCAAAAGACTTTGGATTGCGTGATCAGATTACCCGGGCCGCAGGTTCTTCGATGCACAATATCGCAGAAGGGTTTGATGCGGGCTCAAACCTTGAGTTTGCTCGATTTCTTCGCTATTCCCAAAGATCCTCCACGGAAGTCATGAGCCAACTCTATGTCGCCTTGGATCAGCATTACATTTCTCGCGAACAGTTCGATTGTTTGTACGCATTGGCAAAAAAGGTGCACACAAAAGTGGGAGGTTTCATCAAATACCTGAAGACTCACGCAAACGAAGAACAAAACAACTAACAACAAAGAACGTCCCCATGAAATCCTGGCATTTACCCCGTAGAACCTTCCTCAGAGGCGCAGGTCTGTCTCTGGGATTGCCGTTCATGAACGCAATGGTCGCGGGTAGCGAAACGAAGGCTCTTCAAGCATTGCCCAAGCGGGCCGCATTTATTTTCTTCCCGAATGGAGTGAGCCTTCCACCAGAAAATGACCCTCAGTTTGAGGACTGGCACTGGTTTCCCAAGGGCGCAGGAACTGACTACGAGTTTCGGACCAGCCAGGCCGCTCTCAATCCCTTTCGCGAGGATATTTCAGTCGTGTCTGGTCTTTCTCATCCGCTCAATCGCAACAGTGGGGATGCCCATGTCAATCCAACAGGTTTCCTGACATCGAAAGAAATTGTGAAGGGCAAGACTACTCTCAACTCGATTTCCATCGATCAGGCGATCAGCAATCACCACGCAGGCCAGACGCAATTGGCATCCATGCCGCTTTCTACCGTTGGAGGCGTAGGCAACATGCGCCGGACCTACACGCTGTCTTATGATAAGGACGGGAAGGGGATCCCGGCGTGGTCCACTCTCAAAGAGATCTACGAACGGATGTATGTCGCGAGCAGTCCAGCTGCGCTGGGGCGCTTGAAGGAAAAGACCCATCTCCTCAACGAGATCTACGGGGATGCCAAGGACCTGAAGCGAAAGCTCGGCACCGAAGATCAGGCAACGCTCGACGGATATCTCCAAGCGATCACGGAGTTGGAAAAGAAGATCGAGAACGATCGGTTGTGGGCCGAGAAAGGCGCCGCCAGTGCTCCTCCCGAGATCAAACTGGATATCGAGTTCACCGATGTGGAGAACTATATTCGGACAATGTACGATTTGATGTATCTGGCCTTCAAATCGGACATCTCGCGCGTCGCGACCTATCAAATCGCTTCCGAGGGCGGAACGGCGCCGACGAACAATCTCTCCAAGCGCCTTGGTATTTCAAAAGACCTTCACCAACTAAGCCATGCCGCAGCCAAAGATGAGGAAGGATTCAAGGACTGGGGCCTTTGGGATCAATTCGTTGCGCAGCAGCTTGCCTATTTCCTCAATCGACTTGCGGAGACACCGGAAGGAGACGGCCGACTTTTGGATCGCTGTCTCATCTTCCAGGGAGCGGCGACCTCCAAGGTCCATGACAACACGAACTATCCAATCATCATGGCCGGTGGCAAAGAGATGGGACACAAGGTTGGTCGGTTCGTGACCTATGATGAAGAGAAGAACAACTTGGCAAACCTCTTTGTTCGAATCGGCAACGCAATGGATGTATCGATGGAGAGTTTTGGTGACAGCACCGGAATCTCGATGAGCGAGTTGTTTGGGTAAAGGTTTGCATATTTACCGCTTCCCTTGCTTCTGACTCGGCTGCGGAACCAAGTAGGCTCACTTGAAGAAATGGATCGAAGCTGGCAAGCGATGATTCTCATTCGGCGTGATCCATTCGGGCGGCCCATTTGATTGCTTCAATGATATGATGGCGACCAAAGGCGGTGTCCAGAGAGCGAACATCGTGTCCCAGGTCCGTGTAAAAGAAACGTCCGTCATTCAGCGTATTGATCCAGGAAATGGGATGATCCTCTCCCATCGGTTTTCCGCCCCGTTCCTGGAAAAACGCTCGAACGGGTTCAAAGGTCGCTTCGTCCACTCGCAATAAGACCTGAAAACCAGGCAGGCCGGTAACGGTTCGGTCATGGTTCGTCCAGTCTGCGGTGTAGAGAAACGACTCTCCGAATCCATTAACGGTGGGATGATTCATCGCCGTTGGATCGACCACAACTTTCGCTTCGAGGAACTCGGAATCGCTGTTGAAATCACAGCCCGCCAGCTTGTTGAACCACACCCATTCTGTTTGGCGCACCAATGCGGCATGCAGCGCTACAATACCGCCGCCGGCATTGTACCAGTCTTCCACCTTTTGACGCTGTTTCTCATTCAACAGTTCGGTTAGTTGGTTTGAGTTGTTGAGAACGAGAACGTCGTAGCGGTCCAGCAATTGGAAAAGATCCTGCGGGCTTTCAGAGCAATCGACCTGCATACCCAGCTCATCAGAAAGTCTTGCAAGCCAACCGTTGATCGCTGCAGTTTCAGGGTGGCGATACCAACCGGTCCCACCGAAGACGAGAACGTTGCCGATGTTCTGCGGACTTCGGTCAGGTTGTACTGGCTTATTATCGTGGGCCAAAAGAGAGCAGGCGAGAAAGAAGAAGAGACTTTGGAAGAAAAGAGATTTCATGAGGTTTGATCAGTTGGCCCTGGGGGCGAAAACGAAGCGACATAAACGACGCGGTTGCGTCAAAATTCTATTGAAGGGTTGCCAGTTTTTGTTGAAATTCTGCCATGACTCCTGTTTCTGGTCTTCAGGATTGCTTCCTTTCGTCGGTGGCGAATCCCTTCGAGTTACGTCAATTGTTTGAGCTGATTCCGGGCATCCTCTTCTTTATGAAAGACAAGGATAGCCGCCTGATGCTGGCCAATCAGGGAGTCTTGAATCGGATGGGAGTCCATTCCGAAGCTGAGGCCATCGGCACGTCCGATTACGACTTTTTCCCGCGCGAGATCGCCGATGGATTTGTCGAGGATGATCAACGCGTTTTGAAAACCGGTCAGCCGCTGATTGATCGGCTGGAAATTGCCTACGACGAGCAGCGAGTTTTGGCCTGGCACCTAACCACCAAACTGCCTGTGCGCGGCAAAAAGGGCCGCATCGTCGGTGTCATGGGGCTGACTCATAGTTACGAAGGTGCGCGCCGATTTCATGGGCCTTTTGCTGAAGTCGCCAAGGCCGTCGAGTTCATCCGAGAAAACTTCCATCGGAAATTCAGCGCCCGGGAGCTTTCGAAGGCAGCGGGGATGTCTGAGCGAACCTTGAACCGGAAGTTTCACGAGGCTTTCCGAATGACGCCGCATGAGTTTGTCACCCGAAGCCGAATTCGGGCTGCCAGCCGACTGCTGGCCCACTCAGATGAATCCATCCTTGAGATTGCGTTGGACTGCGGGTTTTGCGACCAGAGTGCTTTCACCGCGCAATTTCGAAAACGCACCAACATGACCCCTCGGGGATTCCGTCAGCGCTATCGGCAGAGAAAACAGAACTGACCGGTTGGCGAGTGTTGCGCTTATAAGCCGACAGCCCGATTCACCAATCGCTGGAAGTCGTTGTAGGTGGGTGCCTTGTAGCGTTGCGTCTGAACCATGAATACGGCGATGAGTTGGTTGGACCGGTCGATTTTGAACTTGGTGCCATTGGCGCCGCCCCACGAGTAGCCACCTTCGCCATCAACAGCTCCGCCGAGTCCGTAGGTCTGCCCCAGCTTTGGTTTAAGATGGTTTTGGAACATTAGGTCCACTGTCTCGGATTTGAGAATCCGAGCTCCGTCGAGTTCACCATGTCCAAGGATCATGCGGCAGAATCGCTCGTAATCCACGGTTGTGCTGAGCAGGCCGGCTCCTCCCATGAACAGCTTGGTGGGTTTGGTAGGAGGGAATCGTTCCGAGGCTGGCGACAGTTCGCCGGATGGACTTTGTTTGTAGAGTTCGGCGAGGCGATCCTGCTTGGGATCCGGGACCCAGAAGTCAGTATCGTTCATACCAAGAGGTTCAAAAATGCGTTCGCGCACGAACACGTCGAGCGGCTTCTTGGAAACGGCTTCGACATATCGGCCGAGGATATCGATGCTGGTGCCATAGCGATAACCTTCGCCCGGGTGAAAGAACAGCGGTTGCTTGGCAATCGCACGGGAGTATTCCTCCAGATTGGTGTCCTCAGTCCGTGGTGGCATGCCGGAAAACGCGGGTTTGTCAGGCAGATTGTAGTAAAGACCGCTGCTGTGGCTCATGAGCATGCGTGGGGTGATCGCTGTCTTCGCAGGGACGACTGAGCCGTCATTTTTCAGAACCTTCGGTTCGGCCCATTCGGGACAGTGTTTCGAAATCGGATCATCCAAGGCGAACGCGCCATCATCGAACAGCACCAGCGCAGCAACCGCGACGACAGGTTTGCTCATGCTCTTGAGTCGAAAAATGGCATCCTTCGGCATTGGTTTTTCGGCTGCGATATCCTGCCAACCAAAGGCTTCGAAATACCCGCGATGCCCATTTCGATGGATCAGACCGATTACGCCACTGACATGTTTCGCATCAATGTTCCCCTGAAGGACGGCGTCGAGCTCCGCAAGAACTTCCGGATTCAGCCCTGCAACCTTTGCCTCCTCGCCATGGGGCCGAACTGCCGACTGGTTCGGAGTCACTTTTTTCGCATTCTCACCACCTCCCGGCTGATTTTGGCGATTTCGCTTCGGCAAGCTGAGTTTGGCCGCTTCCTGGGCCGTGATCACCCCGTTCCCATCCGCATCCGCCTTGCGTTTGGTGAAGAAGGGGACCAGTGCTGCCGGAATTTCGTCCTTGGAAAGCTGACCGTCTGAATTGCGATCGAGACGCTGAAGTCGTGGATCAAGCTCAACCGTGTTCTGAACAACCGTGTTCAATGCGAGAATCGGAGTGAGCAGCAAGAGGTGGGCTGTTTTCATGTGGGG
>JBCDHN010000191.1:0-6265 GCA_038749915.1 Verrucomicrobiota bacterium
AAGCAGAACCAAAAAGGCGGGCGGATGGGCGACACTATCTCAACTCTGAGCGATAGCCTGAAGGAGCTGGGTTTGGAGATTGAACGCTTCAAGACGGGAACCCCTTGCCGTCTTAACGGCCGGTCGATCGACTTCAGCAAATGCGACGAGCAAACCGGGGATGATCCGCCGCCGCGTTTCAGCTTTCTGCCGCAGGATAAAGAGAGCGAGGATGAGATTTTCACACTGAATCGTTGGAATGAAGGGAAGTTTCACGTCGATCAGCTGCCCTGTTGGATCACCTGGACCAACCCGAAGACGCATGATGTCATCCGCGAAAACCTCGACAAATCGCCCATGTATTCAGGGATGATCGAGGGGATTGGGCCGCGTTATTGCCCGTCGATTGAGGACAAAGTCGTTAAGTTCGCCGAAAAAGAGCGTCACCAAGTGTTTCTCGAGCCGGAAGGCCGGCAGACCACGGAGTATTACGTCAACGGCGTTTCGACCAGCTTGCCCTACGAGGTTCAGTACGACTTTTTGCGGTCGATCCCCGGGTTGGAGAACTGCGAAATCATTCGGCCCGGCTACGCGGTGGAATACGATTACTGTGTCCCAACCCAGCTCCTTCCCACCCTCGAAACGAAAAAGGTCGAGCAGCTCTATCTGGCTGGTCAGATCAATGGAACTTCCGGGTACGAGGAAGCCGGTGGCCAGGGCCTGATGGCCGGCATCAATGCAGCGCTCAAAGTGAAGGGTGAAGAGCCCTTTCTGCTGGGCCGTAGTGACGCCTACATCGGCGTAATGATTGATGATCTGGTGACCAAGGGAACGACCGAGCCCTATCGCATGTTCACGAGCCGGGCGGAATACCGCATTCTCCTGCGTCAGGACAACTCGGATTTACGACTCACGCCCAAGGCCTTCGAGCGCGGTATCGTGCCACAGGAACGCGGCGAATACACCCAGAAGAAGGCCGAAACGCTGGCCCAAGCCCGCGAGCTCGTCGCCAAAGAGCGGTTCGGCGAACTTTCGGTCGAGAAATGGTTCAAACGACCGGAAAACGCCTGGGAATCACTGCCCGACGAGCTGAAAAACCAGTTCAGTCCCGAAATCTGGGATCTCCTCGAAACCGACGTAAAATACGAAGGCTACATCCGCCGTCAGGAAGACGAAATCGCGCGCACCGGCCGGATGGACGCCAAGCCCATCCCGGATTGGGTCGATTTTCTCCAGATTCGCGGCCTCAAAACCGAAGCCCAGCACAAGCTCAATCAGATCCGACCCACCACGCTCGGCCAAGCCGGTCGAATCAGCGGCATCACCCCGGCGGATATTTCGCTGTTGGCGGTGTATCTGGAGCGGGGAAAGGGCGCTTTGGCGCAGGACGCCTGAGGTGGTTGGGATTGTCCGAACGAATTCCTGTCACTCTTCGCATTCTTCGCGACAAGATTTTGGAGAACCGTTTCAGCTTTTTAAAGCCGGAAACGTCATTATCTTTACGTATGTGCCTTTTGCCGAAAACTCCCATGGTTGCTACCGCGCTGCTGGCAGGACTTTTGAGCTCTGGTTGGAGTCAGGATTTGATCCAGTCCAAACCCTTGGAGCCGTCGGTTTCGGGAACTTCGGAAACGCTGTTTCAACTTCTCAGCCCGGAGGAATCGGGGGTCGATCTGGTCATTCCGATTGATGCCGATCACAAACTTTCCCGGGCCTATCATTCCAGTTCTGCCTGTTCGGCGGTGGCCGTGGGGGATCTGGATCTGGATGGGCGACCGGACATTTTTGCGGGGAACGGTCCTCGTCAGAACGGTCTCTTTCTGCAGCGGGAGAAACTCAAGTTTGAGGATGTTGCGGACGCGGCCGGCGTTGCGGGCAATGACGATTCCTGGGCCGTGGGGACGTCGCTAGTCGATATCGACAATGATGGGGATCTTGACGCTTATGTTTGCAACTATGACTACCCCAACAATCTCTTCATCAACCTGACGATCGATAAGGGGAAGCGTTCGGATGGACCCTTGCGATTTGAAGATCGTGCGGCGGAGTATGGCCTCGATCTCGCAGACGGCAGCGTGGTTTCGGCCTTCGCCGACTATGACCGGGACGGGGATCTCGACCTCTACATTCTGACGCACCAGGTTTATCGCGAGGAAGGACGATCGCCTGAGCCCATCAACCTGGTCGTGATTGACGACAAACTGGAAGTCGCAGACGAATGGCTGCGTTGGTATCGCGTAGACCAAAGTCAGCGAGGTAAAAACGGGGAGATTCTTTACACGGAGGCGGGCCGTCCGGATCTGCTCTATCGAAATGACGGCAACGGCAAGTTCACCGAGGTGACAGCGGAAGCGGGAATCGACACGAAGCCGCACTGGGGAAACTCCGCGACATGGTGGGATTACAACTACGATGGTTGGCCGGATCTCTACATCGGGAACGACTTTTCCAGCCCGGATTTCCTGTATCGCAACAATGCCGATGGAACGTTCACGGAGATCGCGGAGGAAACCGCTCGGGTGACGACCTGGTTCTCGATGGGCGCAGTTCAGAGCGATTTCAACAACGATGGCTACATCGATTTTCTTCTCGCGGACATGCTGCCGAAGACCCACTACATGAAAAAGGCAAGCATGGCGAATATGGCGGATCGGCTCGACAACATCGAGAACGCCGGTGGCGCGCGCCAGACGATGCACAACGTGCTTCACATCAACACCGGGACGGATCGGTTTCTGGAAGGAGCATGGATGTCGGGGGTTGCAGCGACGGAATGGACCTGGGCGATCCGGAGTGCGGATTTCGACAACGACATGCGGGCCGACATCTTTTTTTGCAACGGTGTCCCTCGTCAGTTCAACCATTCTGATCTTCCCACCTTGAATCACCAGCTTCTGGTTGGCCGGACCCAGTGGGAGCATTACAAAGACACACCGGAACGGCGGGAGCAAAACCTGGCTTATCGGAATGTGGGCGACTTCCAGTTCGAGGACGTCTCCAAATCCTGGGGCCTCGACCACATGAGCATGTCGTATGGCGCCTCGCTCGGCGATCTGGACGGTGACGGACGCATGGATCTCCTGACCTCGAACCTGGAAGATCCGCTGAGCGTGTATTGGAATCGGGGAACGAGCGGCAACCGGGTGTTGATCGATTTGCGGGGAACGCAGAGCAATCGGATGGGGATTGGTTGCCTCGTCACCGCGGAAACAGCGGATGGGGTTCAGCAGAGTCGGCAGCTTTTTCCCTATGGCGGGTTTCTCGATGCCGATGAATGTGTCATCCACTTCGGGCTGGGTGAGCACACGGAGCTTGCCAGCCTGAGGGTCGATTGGCCGAGTGGTCAACGTCAGCGGTTCACCAAACTGGCGGCCAACCGGCGCTATGCGATCACCGAGCCAAACGAGGAGGCGCCCCAAGCTCCACCCGTGCAATCCCGCAAGCCGGACAATCCCTGGTTTATTGAGTCGGATGCGATGAGCGAGATGCGGCACGAGGAGCGCATTTTTGACGATTACCAGATTCAACCACTGCTCCCGTTCAAGCTTTCGCAGCTGGGACCGGGGCAGGCTTGGAGCGATTTCGATGGGGATGGTGATGATGACTTGTTTCTCGCTGGTGCTGCGGGGCAACCCGGTCGGCTCTTTCGCAATGATACCTCAGCATCTTCGTTAGACATCAAGCTCACGCCGGTTCCCTGCGAAGCTCTGGAAGAAGACGCCGAGCACGAGGACATGGGCGCGCTCTTTTTCGATGCCGATTCGGATGGGAACCTCGATCTCTACGTCGCCAGTGGCAGTGTCGAATCCAAGCCGGGTGCGGAGATGCTGCGTGATCGCCTTTACATGAACTACGGCGATGGAAACTTCCAACGCGCACCTCAGGGAACCCTGCCGGATTTGCGCTGGAGTGGAAGCGTCGTTGCTCCCGCGGATTTTGATCGGGATGGTGACTTGGATTTGTTCGTGGGGAGTCGTTCCGTTCCCGGTTTTTATCCGCTTAGCCCGAATAGTCATTTGCTCCTGAACGAAGGCGGGCGTTTTTCCCGGGCCAAAATTCCCTTGCTCACTCAGGCTGGGTTGGTAACCAGCGCAATTTGGAGTGACGCGAACGGAGATAGCTGGCCGGATTTGCTGATCACGACGGAATGGGGACCGATTCGGCTGCTGATCAACAACAAGGGAAAGCTGGAAGAAGCGACGGAAGCGGCAAAGCTCGACGGACCCGGGCTGGCGATGCGGGGTTGGTGGAACGGAATCACCGGTGGCGACATCGATGCCGATGGCGACATCGACTACGTGGTGACCAACATGGGGCGTAATACCCAGTACCAAGCGAGTCTCGATTCACCGGAGCTGATCTTTTTTGGCGATTTCGACAACACCGGGAAAAGTCATATCGTGGAAGCCCAGTTTCTTGTGGAGGGTGGTAAGAAATTCTGTTTTCCCCGCCGCGGATTCATGGCGGCAACCGACGCGATGCCGTCGATCGCCGACAAAATGCAGACGTATCACAATTACGCGAGCGTGCCCATCACTGGTATCTATGAGATCGAAAAACTGGAAAAGGCCGAGCAGTTTCGTGCCAATCAGATGGATCACGTCGTGCTGATCAACAATGGGCAGGCTGAATTTGAGGTGAAGCCACTCCCGCACATCTCCCAGGTTGCGCCAGGGTTTGGAGTGACGCTCGCCGATGTCGATCTGGACGGGCGACTCGATGCTTATCTGGTTCAGAATCACTTTGAGCCTCCCGAGGAGATCGGACCGCTGGCTAGTGGGCTGAGTTTTCTGCTTAGGGGAACTGGTGATGCGGCCGAACCTTTTGAGCCGATCTGGTCGCTCGAAAGTGGTCTCGAAGTTCCCGGCGATGCCAAGAGCCTTGCGGCGGTAGACGTCAATCAGGACGGACGCATTGATTTTTGCGCGGGTGTCAATGACGAAGCGCCCAAGCTCTTCTTGAATCAGACGACTGGGTTGCGTGACACCCGACCCCTGCGCGTTCGACTGGCCGGAAAGCCAGGCAATCTTCTCGGGGTTGGGTCGCAGGTTCGCGTTGAAGTCGCAGGTTTGCCAGCCCAGCTGCGCGAAGTTTCCGGCGGAGGAAGTTATTTGGCACAATCGACGTCCGAAGTGATATTTGCGATCCCCAATACCGCAAAAGGAAACGTATCCATTTCCGTCCGCCGACCCAACGGCTCAAAGAAAACGGTTCGCGCCAAAGCGGACCAAGAATCGATTAACATTCAACTCTGATGAAAACCCTTGTCTTAATTTTTACCGCCATGCTCGGCATCAGCATGGCGGCTCTGGCCGAAACTCCGGTGGAGTTCCGTCAGCGCCTACTGGAGATGGGTGTGACGCCGATCGAGCCAAAGCCGGAAGCAATACCACCAAAAATTGAACTTGGCCGCGCCCTCTTTTTCGATCCGATCATCGGCGGCAATCAGGACGTTTCCTGTTCGACCTGCCATCACCCGCGGACCGGAACGGCTGACGGTCGGTCCCGTGCCGTCGGAACCCAGGCCTACGTCAGTTTGGGACGGCGCCTGCCTCAGGGGCTGAATTTGATTGAGATTCCGGGGAGCGATCCGGTCCTGGCAGGCTTTAATCTGAACCGCGTCGGGCACCCGTTCACGCCGCGCAATTCACCGGAAATTTTCAATCGCGGTGATTCGGCCTGGCACAATATGTTCTGGGATGGGCGGGTTCACGAAACCGAGGATGGAAAATTCGCGGTGAACAACATGCGACTGACGAAATCGCCTGGGCATTACCAGGTCGTGATGCCTGACATCGTCGAAAACGTTCTGGCCGCGCAGGCCATGATGCCGGTTTTGTCCGATGACGAGATGCGGGGCACCAAGGGCCAAATGGCAGCTGGTGGAATGCACAATGAAGTGGGTGAAGTGCTGAAACAGAACGAAGAGGAAATTTGGGCGACCTTGATGAAGCGGCTTCTCGTCATTCCCGGATACGTCGATCTGTTCCGCGCCGCATATCCGGATAACGAACCGGATGAGTTACACTTTGCCCATGCAGCAAACGCGATTGCCGCCTTCGAGATTGATTCGTTCACGTTTCATGACAGCCCGTGGGATCGCTTTCTCGCAGGAGAGGATGACGCGCTTGCTCCCGACGCAATGGCCGGAGCGCATCTGTTTTATGGCCAAGCCAACTGCTCCGCATGCCATACTGGAAGACTGATGACAGACCAGAAGATGCATAACATGGCGGTTATACCAATTGGACCCGGACCTCACCCCGAAGAGGATGCCGACTTTGGC
>JBCDHN010000192.1:0-6255 GCA_038749915.1 Verrucomicrobiota bacterium
GAAGTTCGCACGGGACAGATTTTTGATGAGACTACAGGTCAACTGATTGCCCTCGACCCTGATGCCTGGTGGCTGCTTCGCAACAGGATCGATCAAGACTATGGAAGTCAATTTGCGGATCGTTCCAACGGAAGAGGCGAATAGAGCAGTTTCACCAAAGCTGTGGCCGATGAGAACTTCTGCTGGAGAACCGAGCGATTAGGAAGCTGGAACTTCGAACCGAATCTTGTGATCGCGCTTGAACATCCAACCTCCTTCTTTTCCGTCAGGCCCAAGTGTTTTGATCTCCACCACTCCGTTCCCTAGCAGCGAATAAACGAAGGGTGAGCCAGTGCGATCAGTCGGGACGGACTCCGCATGACCTGCTTCGACAACCGCTTCCAGACTTTCGGGAAGTTTTCCTTCCTTCTCGTAGTAGGCAAGAACCGCGGTTTTGGCCTGCTCCAGCCGGTCGTTGGTGACGGCGGTGGGAGCGGTGAGATCGCGTCCAAACCACATTCCGGCAAGGAGAACGACCGCTAGAATACCGACAATGATGAAATTGCGTTTCTGGGCTGGGTCAGTGGAAGAGGCGGACATGATCGTGAACTTCTTGAATCCTTGTTGGGGGAACGCACGAAGGCAAGTCTGGAATTTGGGAACGCAGGCTGGCGAGTCAGATACTGGATGCGGAATGAAGTCGAATCGAATTCACGACCAATCAAACTTCGCCAAATCAAGCGATCACATCGCCTTGCTGGGATCTGCTCCGCCAAAGTCTGCGCGCGGGGCTTCCAATGCCGGAATCCCTTTGTCATCGACATAACTGACCAAAAGCTCTTCGCACTGCCGAATTTGGGCTTCCCGTTGCTTTCGCGCCCGCCCGGCAATCTGCGAGAGAGAGTCGATGGGATAAAGGTAAACGTCGGCCAAATCCGCAACCTCGGGTTCGACGTCGCGCGGCACGGCAATATCGATGATGATCAGTGGTCTACCGCGGCGAAGTCGCATCGCATCGCTCACCGCATCGGGCTTCATGATGGTATGGGGAGCCGATGTTGAGGCGATGACGATGTCCGTTTTCGTGATTCTGGATTCCCAATCATCAAAGCGAATCGCTTCACCTCCGATTTCGTTGGCCAATTCTTCAGCGCGATCGAAGGAGCGGTTGGAAACAATCACGCTTTTGGCTCCGCGGGAAAGGAGGCTCTGCGCTACGGTTCGGCTCATGTCTCCCGCCCCAATGATCATGACGCGGCAACGCTTCAACTCCCCAAACACCTTCTCAGCCAAATCCACGGCCACCGAGCCCACCGAAGTGGAGCCACGTTGAATCTGCGTCTGGTTGCGAATGAACTTTCCAACGGAGAAAGACTGCTGAAAGAGCTTGTTGAGCGTTCGGGATGTCGTCCCGACGGATTGAGCTGACGCATAAGCCTTTTTGACCTGACCGAAAATCTCGGTTTCACCGAGGACCATCGATTCGAGGCCGCTGGCCACGCGGAAGAGGTGCAAGGCGCTGTCGCGGTCCGATTTGCGAAAAAACGGGAGATTCAGGCTCGATGCCAGACCGAAGTGGTTGCGCAGGTAGGACTCGAGGACATCGAGGCCCTTGCCGGCATGATCGGCCACTGCATAAGTTTCAACCCGGTTGCAGGTGCTGAGGACAACGACTTCGTTAATGCCCTTGGTCGAAGCGATCTCCCCCAGTGCATTGGGGAGGTCACTCTCAGAGAAAGCCAGCCGTTCCCGAACATCGACGGGAGCGGTGTGGTGGCTGATTCCGAGACAAATGAGGTTCATGAGTGGCTCTTGGTGGGCGGCAAATATGATTTTGTTCAATCGTTTGAGTTCTTAATGATCCAACATCATAAGGGTGATGACGGGTAATATGAATACGCCTAAGGACAGGCGTGCGGATAACCGAGAGGACAATCCGCGGGTAAAACGCAACCCAATCAGGATTGCATAAGCCGCCCAAACACAGACTGAAAGGAATAGGTGGATGCCGGTCGGAGGCGTTTTGGTGCCAAAGCCGCTCGCGATTCCAACGGTGAGCAGAGCCAGTCCAATCCCGACCAATCTGGTAATTGCTTTCGAGAGATTGGTTACGGGCGGCAGGTTGTAGCTGAGTTCCTGAAGCTTGGCCCGTTTCAAAAGACTGTCCTGAACCAGAAACATCACTCCGGCAATGCAGGCAAGGGCAAACGCTCCATAGGCAAGCAGGGAAATCGAGGCATGCATTTCCAGCCAATAATCATCTGCGGGGCGATATTCGGGCACGTCTCTCAGGAATGGCAGGGAAACGAGTTGGAAAAAGGAGACGAGTGGAGCGGTGAACGCTCCCATCAGGGAAAGTCGGAAGGCACGCCCGAGAACGAAGTAGAGCAAAACCGCGCTCCAGCTGACAAACACCAGAATTTCAAACGGATTGGTAATTGGGCAACGCCCGACTGCCTGGCCCCGTTCTCCCAGAAAGAGGCACTGAGCGACAAACCCAACTGCCATGATGCAGAGATTGAGCGGAGAAGGATGATAGCGCCCGGTACGCAGCGAAATAGCCACGTAGGCGAAGCCGCCAAGAAAGCACAGGGTCGAAATCAGGAGCCATGTCCATCCGGTTTCCATGAAGCGTCACTCTAGGACGAAAGATGGTCGCTGTCACCTACCAGAAAATTTCCCATAATTCAGGAAACTCGCGAATCGATGTCCTTTTGAATCCAGGACCACATTTGGTCGAGAGCTTCGGAAACGGACGCTTTCGCCGAATCGAGATGGGAAACATCCTTTTGATTGCCAAAGAGGTAGTATTTGATCTTCGGTTCGGTTCCACTGGGACGAACGGCAAAACTGCGCCCGTCTTCCAATTCGATGATGACCATTTTCTCTGCGGGAAGCTGATCTCCCTCAGCGTCGACGATGTCGCCATTGAAGAAGTTGCGAACATTCGCGACCGGTGTATCGGCAACCGAGGACGGTGGATTGTCGCAGTAAGAGTTCGCGAGTTTCTGGATCTTGGCTGCACCGTCAGCCCCTTCCATGTAAATCGACTCTGCACGTTCGAGGTAATAACCGAATTCTTCGTAAATCTGATCGAGCAATTCGACGAGGGTTACGCCTTTGGACTTCGCGTAGGCTGCCACTTCGGCGAACATCACGACCGCACCGTTTCCGTCTTTGTCGCGAAGTCCGTCATCTGCCAGGTAGCCGTAACTTTCTTCTCCGCCGAATACAAAAAACTGGGAATGCTTCAGGCGAAGGTCGCGAGTCCCTTCCTGTGAGAGATCGCGATAGTTTTTCCGATCCTCCTCGGGGATCAACTCCTCATACTTTCGCAGCTTCTCGCCAATATATTTAAACCCGGTCAGAGTATTGACACAATTGATACCAAACCCGGCGGCAATGGCATCCTGAAGTGGTGACGTCACATAGGTTTTCACCCAGGTCGCATGATCCTTGTTTTGATCATTAAGGATGCCGAGATCAAAGAAGGTCTTGATACGATAGTATCCCATCAAGCAGCCAATCATATTACCAGTGAGCAGTTGAAGCTCGCCAGAGGCATTGCGAACGGCGACTCCCATGCGATCGCAATCCGGATCCGTGGCCAGCACGATGTCTCCGCCGTCGGTATCGGCCTGTGCGATTCCCATGGCGAGAGCCGGAGCATTCTCCGGGTTGGGAGAGTCTACCGTTGGGAAGCGCCCATCCTGTTCGTCCTGGGCTTTGACCGTATCGCATTGGAAGTTGAGCCTGCGGAGCATTTGAGGACTAATCACTCCACCTGTGCCGTGGAGATTGGTGAAAACGATTTTGAGGTCGTTTTGTGAAGCGACCAAATCAGGCTGAAGCAAGAGCGATTCGAGCCGATCCATATATACTTGATCGTTCTCTTCTCCCAACGTGGTTATGGTTCCCTGCTCTTCTTTTGCGAGAGGATCATAAGTTTCGCTTGGCGTATTGTTGAATTCTTCAATGATACCATTGGCGTGGGGTTGCACGACCTGAGCGCCATCGTCAAAATACACTTTGTAACCATTATCGTGAGGAGGGTTGTGACTTGCCGTTAACACAATTCCTGCGCTTGCGTTGAGATGTCTTACCGCGAAACTGAGTTGCGGCGTGGAACGAGGACCGGGAAAGAGGTAAACATCGCAACCATTCTCAGCTGCGATACTTGCGCAGAATTGGGCAAATTCAGGACTGAAGTGCCGTGTGTCATGGGCAATGACCAAGGAGGGCTTTCCGTTCCGCCCATTGTCTTTTGCCCAGTGTTTGATATAACGAACCAATCCCTGAGTTGCTCGGCTTAAGTTATAATAGTTGAGACAGTTTGTTCCGACTGCCGGGTGCTCCGGTCGCTCCAAGTCGGTTGGTGTGCCCTTTTCAGGATTGGTGACAACGCGACCTATGGTGCGGGCCCGCATCCCACCCGTTCCAAAAGCCAACTTTTTAAAGAAGCGATCATTGAGCTCGGAATACTGTTTCTGATTCAGAAGTTCCCCGATGCTTGTATGATAAAGAGCATTCGAGCCGGATTCGAGTAACTCAAGAATGTTGTCTCGGCTCGATTCGAGCAGATCGTTGGAGGCAACGGCGGAGTTTAGTCGTTCTGTTAGGTCGTTCACTTTTTCAGTGTACAGACGCTTTCCTTGAATTCAATCGTCCATTTGCGTCACCCAGGAGAGCTTTTCGACGTTGGCTAGATCTTCGATGGCTTTGCGGCTTGCGATGGTTGATTGCGTCAAACGCGGGAGATCCAGGGTTTCCAGAGTGTCCGTGCTCTTATGATAGTTGGGGTTCCGAAACGGAGCCGTGTCAGTAATCATGATTGCCGGGTAATCGAATTGCCAGAATGCCCAGTGATCCGACCAGCCAATGCCTTCGATCATCTCTGGAAATGCTCCTTTCTCTGCGGGTATGGCCTCGCTGGCAATCAAACTGGCGTGGAAGAAGTCGACCAATTTCCGGCTCTTCAGATTTCCTACTACGCCAATAAAGTTCCCGACCCTGGGATACTGGTATGCGATAGCGTCCGGATACTTTTGCGAACGTGGTTCATCCGAAAAATAGCCCATGGATTCCAAGGAAATCATCGCGACGATGCGGTCTCCATCGTTCTTGCAACGTTCGGCGTAGCGATAGCTGCCCATATCCGGAGTTTCAAAAAACGGTGGCTCTTCATTCACAAAGGCAACGAACCGAAGCGTGCGGGACTGCTGTTTGCCGCTAAACGACTGAGCCAGAGCCAGTAGGGCGGCGACTCCGCTTGCGTTGTCGTCGGCTCCAGGCGTTCCTTTGGCCGTGTCATAATGGGCTCCAACTACAACGATTTGTTCAGGCCATTTGGTTCCGGGAATTTCCACTTCAACATTGGTGAAGGTTTGTCCGTCGACTTGGTAATTCTGCTCTTTGACCTGATAGCCGAAGTTGCTGATTCCCAGCGTTGACTCGAGGTAGAACTTGGTCGCTTCCAGCATTTGAGGCTTTTGATAGTGCCGCTCACCAATCCTGACGGTCAATGTTTGGAGGTAATCTTCCAGGTCGGTTTCCCGGATACCGGAAACGCTCACCACCGGCCCACGGTTGGCGGTGGAAGCTTCGAGTTCCTTGGCCTGAGGTTTGAAAATCGTGGTGTAGGTAAGACTGGCGATGCCGATGATCGCCAATCCGACGGGGAGGGTGATTAAGGATCCCCGGATGATCTTGCCTGAATTCATGGTTGTTGCTCCTGTTACGTTTGAGCGTCAATCCTCGCAACTAGGAGTCTGTCGGACTTAGAGCGCCGAGCGAGAAATTCGAGGTTCGAGTCAACATTTTCATGAGTTTGAGAAGTTTGTGGAGACACAAATGCCGAAAACGAAGGGAAATCTGGGCCGAATCCTCGATTTTCGCAACCGTGCGGGATAAGTCCGACAGGCTCCTAGGATTGCCAAACATAAGCTGCGGCGGTGGGAGAGACGTGAACGCGCACTTCTGCGAGGTAGTCCTGGCAGATTTCGCGGATGTCATCAATCCCGGGAGGCTCCGGCATCGCCTCCTCCAATGCGTCGAGGAGCGCGTCCTCACCCAGAAACCGTTGCTGGCGAATCATTTCGCGGACCGCTTCGACCAGGGATGGATCCGGCGTTTGCGAATTCGGCTCTGCAGCAACCCCGGACAGGGCAGGGGAGAGGAGTTCGGCCCACCATTCCCGAAGTTCGTGCGCCGCGAACTCAAGAATCGCTGCTGGAGATGCTTCAACATCTCCCTGGCAGCTTCGACTGTAGAGCTCCC
>JBCDHN010000193.1:0-6252 GCA_038749915.1 Verrucomicrobiota bacterium
TATCGTCGCCTGCAGCAACGCTCACGCTCAAGCTGATGCCCTGGAAATCGCAGGTAAAGGAGCGCGAGTTGAATACTTTGGCGGATTGCCAAAGTCGGCTCCCACCGCAGTTCTAAATACCAATCACCTTCATTACAAGGAGATCATCATTACCGGCTCCTACTCCGAAAAGATGAGCGACTTCCAAGCGTCTCAAGCTTTGATTCAAAGTGGTCGATTTCCTGCAGATCGCATCATTACTCACACCTTGCCGCTTGAGCGAATCAATGAAGCCTTTCCACTGATGGAGTCCGGTAAAGCATTGAAGGTTTGTGTCAATCCGAAGATTTAGGCGATGCTCCTGACACCACGACAAACCCGGGCACTTTACGAGCACGCGGTCACGAATCATTATGCGGTCCTGGCGGTCAATGCCGATAGTCCTGCAGCAATCATCGACTGTCTTCACGCCGCGAAAGAGTGCGATGCACCCATCATCATTGAAACCAGCCTCTGGCAGCTCCAGGGGCATAGTTTTGGAGCCGGTGATCCTATGCTTGGGATGAATCGCTACGTCGCTGATCTCACGGTCGTGGCAAGCCACGAACGGTTCGCTGAAGTCCCTGTTGTCTATCACACAGACCACATCAAAGGGCCAGAGACGATCCCGATTCTGAAACACGCAATGGACGCAAACGCTTCCAGCATTTCCCTGGACTCATCTGATCTAACCAACGCCGAGAACATTAGGATTCTCAGCGAACTCTGTCTCTATGCCAGGACTAACGATCTCGAAGCGACATTAGAGATGGAAGCTGGAGTCGACGATGGCGTGACTGACTTGGCTGAGACCGACGCTCTGTTTGGCGCGATCGAAAGACAACATCCGGGTTTTCTTGCGCTTTGGGCGCCTGGAGTTGGTACTCAGCATGGGCTGGGAGACGTGAAAGGATTCAGTTCCGAAGCGATTCGCAAACATCAAACAGCAGCGAGCGAACTGGCCAATCGGCCGATCGGGATTGCTCTCCATGGTTCATCAGGACTTTCCAACGAAGACCTTCAAGCTGCGGTGGCGAGTGGTGTCGCCAAGGTCAATTGGTCAAGCGAGTCACTTCTCCTGCGATCTCAAGCCGCCATGGAATACTACCGAAATTATGGAGATCGACTCACAAGAACCCATCCCGACTTCAAAACAACGGCGATGGATAACGGCCTGCAGACTTATGTTGCGTCAAGCTACCAGATGAAGGTCGTTGAACGAATCCGAATCCTGAGCGGAGCAGGATTTGGGAAGAGGTTTCTCCAGACTCCGTGCTAGAATGAAAGTTGCAATCACCGGAACTGGATTCATGGGAACAGTTCACTGCGAGGCCCTGAAAAGGGTGCGAGGAGTCGAGGTTGTGGGGATCCAGGGCTCGACCAAAGAAAAATCCCAAGAGGCCGCAGCGCTACTTGAACTCCCAAAAGCCTATTCAGACTTCGCGGAACTAATCGCAGATCCCGAGGTTGAAGCCGTTCACATCACCACGCCAAACCGTCTTCACTTTGAACAGGCATCGGCAGCTCTCAATGCCGGAAAGCACGTGATGTGCGAGAAACCGCTCGCCATGAATGCGACCGAGTCGGCTGAATTGGTTCGTCTGGCTCAAGAGAAAGCACTCGCCGCGGCTGTAAACTACAACATGCGCTTTTACCCGCTTAACTTGGAGGCGAAACAACGCGTCCTAGCGGGCAAGTTAGGGGACATCTATTCGATCTTTGGAAGCTACCAGCAGGATTGGCTTCTTTACGACACCGATTACAACTGGCGGGTATTGGCAGAGGAACAAGGTGAACTCCGTGCTGTCGCGGACATTGGAACCCATTGGATCGATCTCGTTCAGAACATCACGGGCAAGAAGGTCGAAGCGGTATTCGCAGAGGTTCACACCGTTCATCCGATCCGGAAGCGCCCCACTGGAGAGGTGGAGACTTTTTCTGGAAAAGTCGAGGCCAAAGAGTCAACCGAACCCATTCCAGTAACGACTGACGACATTGGATCCGTCATGCTTCGCTTTGAAGGAGGAGGCCGTGGCGTTATGTTTGTTTCGCAGGTAACCTCTGGGAGAAAAAACTGCCTTCGCTATGAAATCGCGGGGTCAAAGGCCTCAATTCAATGGAACAGCGAGGAACCCAATCAACTATGGAGAGGTGCGCGTGATGAGTCGAATCAAGTAATCCTGAAAGACCCCGGCCTCAACGACTCGTTGACCCGTCGGTTCACAGATTTTCCAGGTGGGCATGCCGAGGGATTCCCAGATACCTTCAAGATGTGCTTTCGCGCGTTTTACCAATCGATTGAGGACAAAGACTTTGGTCCCAACCAATCATTCGCCACGTTTGAAGACGGCCACCGCGAAATCCGGTTGTGTGACGCTATTCTTGAAAGCCACCAAACCCAACGCTGGGTCGAACTCTAACCCCTTTGATCATGAAACTCGGATTTGTTAGTGCGATTTTAGCGGACCAGAACCTGGATCAGGTCCTGTCGTTCGCGGAACAGGAAAAATTTCAGTGCGTCGAGCTAATGTGTTGGCCCCAGGGCAAGGCAGAACGGCGCTACGCCGGAGTGACTCATATCGACGTCATCAACCTCAACGATACCAAGGCTGACGAAATCAAAGGTAAGGTAGCAGACAAGGGGCTCGCCATCAGTTCGCTCGGCTATTACCCAAACCCACTCGCCTCCGATTTCGATGAAGCACAGATCTCTATTGACCATCTAACGGCCCTGATCCAAACCGCGCCCAAACTTAACGTCGATTTGGTCACGACGTTCATTGGTCGCGATCCCAGCCAATCTGTTGTTGAAATTTGGCCGCGTTTCCTTGAGGTCTGGACGCCGCTGGTAAAGTTGGCCGAAGACTGCGGTGTTCGGATTGGAATCGAGAATTGCCCGATGTATTTCAGCAACGACGAATGGCCGAGTGGAAAGAATCTCGCGATCAGCCCAGGAATCTGGCGCCGAATGTTCTCGGACATCAGCAGTGAACATTTCGGACTCAATTACGATCCATCGCACCTCCTTTGGCAGCAGATGGATCATGTGAAACCCATTAAGGAGTTTGCCGACAAACTCTTCCACGTTCACGCCAAGGACGCGATCATCAATCGAGAAGCACTCGATGACGTCGGAATTCTCTCAACCCCGCTGGAGTATCACACGCCAAAACTACCAGGGCTCGGAGAAATTAATTGGGGCAAGTTTTTCAGCGCTCTCAGCCAGGTTGATTACACCGGCCCGGTTTGCATCGAAGTTGAAGATCGCCCTTACGAAAAGACGCTTGAAGGGCGCCAGGGTGCTTTGCGCCAGAGCGCCCGCTTTTTACGCCAATTCCTCAGTGAAGAACTGGCGGTTTAAAGGTTTTTTGGATTTTTTCATCAGATTTGGCTGGGTTTCGATGTGGTAGGCTGAAAGCCCCATGCCTGATCCCACCGACCAGAACGATTCCCACGAAACATTTGTTCGATTGCTAACGAAGCATGAACCCGAGGTGCGGGCTTATATAAGGGACTCTGTGCCCTCGGGAAACGATGTCGCAGAAATCATGCAGGACGCGAGTTTGGTGGCGTTGCGTAAATTCGGTGATCTTGAGAATCCGGAGCAGGATTTCGGGAAATGGCTTTGCGTCATTGCCCGATTCGAAATCCTCAAGTTTCGGCAAACCAAAGCTCGGGACCGCCTTGTTCTCGGCGACGATCTCGTTGAAAAAATAGCTCACGAAGGTCTGGAGGAGTCCGCCCAACGAAATGCGTGGATTGAAGCACTTGAAAAGTGCCTTGCCCGACTCCCGGAGTCCCGCCGACATCTCATCACCGAAGCCTACGGTCCGGGCGCTTCCATTAAGGAAATGGCGGTTCAGCAACAGAAGAAGCCAGACGCAATCTATCAGCTCCTGCGGCGGATTCGGATCGAACTGGCAACCTGCATTGAAGGAAGGATGACCAACAACCCATGAGCTCGCCGAATGATGAGTTGCTCTGCAGATACTTGGATGAGGATCTCCCATCCGGAGAGCAGGAGCGGTTGCAGAACCTTTTGGAGGAGAGCAGTGAAGCACGCACCCGGCTGCGACTCTTCGCCACAATCAGCGAAGCCCTCCCTGAATTTGCCCGCGAAACGCAACCCGCTGAGCCTGCTTCAAAGGTTGTCCGCTTTCCCGCTCTTCAGACGGCACTTCCATGGGTGATCGCGACTGCGGCGTGTCTGGTAGCCTTGTTCGCCATCACTCGGCGAACGTCAGAGAGCTCCTCACCTGCTCCTCCTCCGGTGGTTGCCCTGCTCGTAGATGAGGCGGGAGCGATTTTTCGGGAAGGACGTGACCCGGACACGGTTCGTTTTGACACCGGCAGCTATCATCTCGACTCAGGAGCGATTCACGTTCGATTTTCCAACGGAGCTGATCTCGTGATGAAGGGGCCGGCCTCGTTCAACATCGACGATGCCTTTCACGTCCGGCTGAACCACGGAGCCGTTCGTGCGATCGTCCCTCCCAGCGCGCATGGATTCACCGTCGCAACGCCTGGCGTCGACTACGAGGATCTCGGGACGGAGTTTGGTGTCCAGGTTGATGAGGCGACCGGTGCCAGCGAGCTGCATGTTTTCAGCGGCCAGGTCGATGCGAAAGAACCGGGGACCTTGGAGTTACTCTCTTCAGTCCTCGATGGCGAGTCGGTGCAGTTTGCGAACGGCAAACTCACCCCAATTTCCGCGCCGGATGGAGACCTCTTCCCTACCCCTGGTTCCATCAGCTACCTTCGCTGGAAGAATTCGATCCAAGATTTTGCCGACGATAAAAACCTCATCGCCTACTTTCCATTTCGTCGAAGCGACGATCCCAAAAGGCTGCGCAATCTGGCTTCGAGCGCCGTCGTTAGCGATGGTGAAATTCATGGTGCCAGATGGGTCTCAGGGCGCTGGCCCGACAAACAGGGCCTCCTTTTCGACCGCAACACAGACTACGTCGAGATCGAGATTCCGGGAGAGTTCGACGAGCTGTCGTTTGCCACCTGGATGAAAATTGACCGTTTTGACTTCAGCCATATTTCGATCCTGGATTCCAACGGATGGACTGACGGCGACATTCACTGGCAGTTCAATCGGTCGGGAACTATGTGGATCGCCACTTACAAGGTTGGACGTCAGGTTGCTCCCCCACGGACAATCATTCCGACCGGCCAATGGATCCACGTTGCGGCTACCATCTCCAAGAAAAGCGGCAGAAGCAGGGTCTTTCTCAACGGCAATCTGGCTGGGGCGATCGAACTTCACCCCGAAAGTTTGATCGAGCCAGGGCTTAGCCGAATCGGGAACTGGCTGCTTGGTGATGAGTGGCCCCATGTTCCGATCCGCGCATTCCGTGGACGAATGGATGAGTTTGCAATCTGGAATCGAGAGCTGACCGAGGATGAACTGAGGGAACTCGTGAATCAAGGCAAGCCTACCGAGCTGTGGTCTCTGCAACCCGAATAGTCAATGAGCCCCTTCTTTCGACATTTCCAATCCTTCCCAGCCTTGCTGAGCCTGTTCCTGTGGTTCGCTGATGACGGAATTGCCCGGGAAATCGACTTTACCCGGGATGTGCGGCCGATCTTCTCAGAGAACTGTTTCCATTGCCACGGTTTCGACGCGAAGGCCCGAAAGGCAGGGCTCCGCATGGATGATGAGGTGAGTGCGAAGGAGTTCATCATCGAAGGAAAAAGCGCGCAGAGCGAACTCGTTTACCGCCTTATCACCGATGATCCGGATGACCTGATGCCTCCCGCGAATTCTCACCGGACCCTAACCCCGGAGCAAATCCAACTGGTCAAGGATTGGATTGATCAAGGAGCTGAATGGGGAGGCCATTGGGCGTTTGAGCGGGTCCCCGAAATCGGTAAAGACTTCAACCCGACAACTCATCCGATCGATCAATTTGTAAAAAAGAAACTTGAAGAAGAAGGGCTCACACCAACGCCGCGGGCTGCTCCCCATACTCTGGTGCGAAGGGCTGCCCTCGACCTCACTGGATTAGCCCCGACTCCGGAACAGGTATCCAGCTTCTCGGCTGACCCAAGCCAGGAATCCTGGGAGAAATTGATCGATGAGTTTCTGAGTTCGGACGGTTTTGGCGTTCGGATGGCTTGGGATTGGCTTGAGGTCTCTCGTTATGCCGACACTAATGGTTATCAAGGGGACCGAGAGCGCACGATGTGGCCTTGGCGTGACTGGGTCGTTCGCGCGTTCAATGAGAA